>JALOSK010000119.1 GCA_025458465.1 Sandarakinorhabdus sp.
TGCTGCGCGCGCTGCAGGGTGCCGGCTATCGCGTGCTGTCCATCGATCGGCCGGGCTTCGGCCTTTCGGACATGGTGGAGGCGCCCTGCCCGTTCGAGGCGGCGGTGGATGATTTCGCAATCGTGCTGGATGCGCTGAAGATCGCCCGCATTTCCATCGTCACGCGCGGCGCGGCGCAGTTTGTGCTGGCGGCTGGCCGGCGGCTGCCGGAACGGCTGGACAAGGTGGTGCTGATCAACCCCGATCCGCCATCGGCGCACAGCGGCGATGTGGGCGGCGTGGTTTCGGTGATCAAGACGCTGTTTCTGAAGAACCCCTTGATGGTGAAGGGCTTTGCCCGGCTGCTGGCCAGCCAGTACACGCCCGACAAGGCGGCCACCATCATCCGTCGTTCGGTGGAATCCAGCCCGCCGGATCGGTATTTCATGGCCGATCCGGCCAATGTCGCCGATTATTATCGCGCCAGCCGGGCTTCGACCACCGGGCGCATCGCCGGCTATATCGCGGAACAACTGGCCTTTGCCACGCGCGCTGCCGATGCGCCGTTGCCCGCCACGAAGGGGTGGACTGTGCTGCTGGGCGAGCATGACATGATCCACGATCCGGCGCAGACCGCCGCCTATTGGCGGCAGGTGCTGCCCGATGCGGCCCATCTGGAGGTGGCTGGCGCAGGACGCTTCCTCGCCCTCACCCACACGCCCAAGGTGCTGGCGGCGCTGGCCGGATTATCCACAACAGACTGAATATTTTTACACCATACCCCACAATCGGGGATGGGAAGGCACGCCCCCACCGGCCATTGCGAAACGACTTTCTGTTTGGGGGAGCGTAGCGGATGACACGCGCGAGCACGAAATACACAGCGTTGGCATGTTCGGCTGTGATGGCCGCAAGTGCGGTTCCGGCCGGCGCGGCCACTATCCTGTCACTGTCAAGCGGTGGCACGGCTGGATCGCTGCAGACCACCAGCCCGCAAGTAATCAGCGTCGGCCCGGTGGCGAACGCATCGGGAAGCGGCCTTGGTGGCTATGCCGAGACGGCGCAGGGCCTGTTTCCCAACGGGTTCAGCGGCGCTGAACGCTACACGTTCGAAACAGTGGCGGCTTCGACATCGACGACACGCTATCTCCGGCAGGAATTCGGCCTGGGCAACGGAAGCTTCTCGCAGCCCGGCGCCATCGTAGAGGCATCTTCGACCGGTTCTCTTGCCGGCGATGCGTTTGGCTCGGTTGAAATTGATCGGTTTCTGAGCAGCCTTTACATCGAGTCCATCACGACAAGGCCTTTCCGGCCTTCGAACATCAGCTACAATTATCGGTATCTCTTCAGTGGTCGGGGTCTCACGTCGACAACGAGTGTCAGCGGTCTCGACATCGTTGGCAACGTGCAGTTCGAACAGCTTTCCCTGTCGGGGTTCAATGTCCCCAACTGCTTCGACATCGTGTGCAACCTTTCCAACTATAGCCCGGCGCCCAACACCGTGCTGATCAACGTCCCGAACATGCGGGTGGTGCTGAACGAACAGATCTGGTCGGAATCGCTGGTGGGCGGCATCCTGTCGCGATCGCTGCAGACAACGGCCATCAGCGTCCAGACCTTCGAGCTGGGAATGTTGAACAGCGTTGTGACCACCAACATGTTTCTTGGCCGCAGCTTCGCTTCTGTTTCCGGAATTCAGCCTGTGGTTGCTCCCCCGGTTTCGGGCGTGCCCGAACCGGCCGCGTGGGCAATGCTGATCGCCGGCTTTGGCCTCGTCGGGGCGGTTGAGCGCCGGCGCAACAGGGCAGTCACGGCCTGAAACCGCCGCCACTGATGGTTCGTAGCTAGAGGGTCGGGGCTGCCGGGTGGGCGGCTTCCAGATGTGCCGATGACCCAGGCACGGCGGCGCGCTCCCCAGTGTTGCGGGGAATGGTGTTCCGGGGGAACGCCAGGCGCGCCGCCCCTCTCCCCTTAACGGCCGGTCTGTCCTCTGTGCAGCAGCATGGCATCGGCCAGCACCAGCGCCACCATGGCTTCCAGCACCGGCGCGGCGCGGATGCCCACGCACGGATCGTGGCGGCCCTTGGTGACAATCTCGGCGGCTTCGCCATCCTTCGTGATGGTTTCCACCGGCGTGAGGATCGAGCTGGTGGGTTTCAGCGCCATGCGCACCACGATGGGCTGGCCAGTGGAAATCCCGCCCGCGATGCCGCCGGCGTGATTGGACAGGAATTCGGGGCCATCTTCACCGGGCCGCATGCGGTCGGCATTTTCCTCGCCGCGCAGGCGGGCGGCGGCAAAGCCGTCGCCGATCTCCACGGCCTTCACCGCATTGATGCTCATCGCGGCGTTGGCAAGCTGCGCATCCAGCTTGTGATAGAGTGGGCTGCCCCAGCCGGCCGGCACGCCGGTGGCGACACATTCAACGATGGCGCCCAGCGAGGAACCGGCCTTGCGCGCGGCGTCCAGATGCTCGGCCCAGATTTCGGCGGTCACCGCGTCCGGGCACCAGAAGGGGTTGCGATCAATCTCGGCCAGATCGAAGCGGCTGCGATCGACGGCGATGCCGCCGATTTCCACCAGATAGGCGGTGATCGAAACGCCAGGGATCACCTTGCGGGCCACCGCGCCCGCTGCGACCCGTGATGCGGTTTCCCGCGCCGAAGATCGCCCACCGCCGCGCGGATCGCGAAAGCCGTATTTGGCATCATAGGCATAATCGGCGTGGCCTGGCCGATATTTGGCCGCCACGTCCGAATAATCCTTCGAACGCTGATCCACGTTCTCGATCATCAGGCTGATCGGCGTGCCGGTGGTGCGGCCTTCATACACGCCCGACAGGATGCGGACTTCATCCGGCTCCTGCCGCTGCGTGGTGAACTTCGACTGGCCGGGCCGGCGCTTGTCGAGGAAGGGCTGGATATCGGCTTCGGACAAGGTGATGCCCGGCGGGCAGCCATCCAGCACGGCGCCGATCGCCGGCCCGTGGCTTTCGCCCCAGGTGGTGAATCGCAGCAGATGGCCGAATGTGTTGAGGCTCATCGGCCAAGCACTCTTCCAAGCAGGGCGCGAAGCGAGGGCAGCGCCAGACGATAGATTGTGATCCCAATTGCGACACCGATCACAGTGCCGGCAAAGGTGCCTGCCTCACCGATGGGGCGGAGCGCGTGGCGCACAACAGCAATCGAAGGCAGAACAACAAGCTCAGCAGCAAGGCAGAGGATGACAAAGCTGGGTCGATCGTCCTGGTCAAATTCCGCTGGCCGCTGTGCATGAAAGATCCAGGCCAGCGCGCCCAGCACAACAGCAAGAAGAAGACTGAAGGCCAGCATGTTCATGTGGTCAGGCCAGCCCGATATCCGGCGCATCCTCCGCCTTCATGCCGATGACGTTGTAGCCGGCATCGACATGGTGGGTCTCGCCGGTGACACCGCTGGCGAGATCGGAGAGCAGGTAGAGCCCGGCGCCGCCGACATCCTCGATCGTCACGTTGCGGCGCAGCGGGCTGTTATATTCGTTCCACTTCATGATGTAGCGGAAATCGCCAATGCCGCTGGCCGCCAGCGTCTTGATCGGGCCGGCGCTGATGGCATTCACGCGCACGCCCTGCGGGCCAAGATCCATCGCCAGATATTTGACGCTGCATTCCAGCGCGGCCTTGGCAACGCCCATCACGTTGTAGTGCGGGATCACCTTTTCGGCGCCATAGTAGGACAAGGTGAGCATGGAGCCGCCTTCGGGCATCATCGCAGCGGCGCGCTGGGCCACGGCGGTGAAGCTGTAGACCGACACGTTCATGGTCAGCAGGAAATTGTCGAGGCTGGTATCGACATAGCGACCGCGCAGCTCGTTCTTGTCGGAAAAACCGATGGCGTGGACGAGGAAGTCGATGGTCGGCCATGCTTCGGCCAGCGCGGCGAAGCAGGCGTCCATGCTCTCCACCGACGACACATCGCATTCGAACAGGCGGGCAACGCCCAGCTGTTCGGCCAGCGGGCGCACCCGCTTTTCCATCATCGGGCCCTGATAGCTGAACGCCAGTTCGGCGCCCTGCTCGGCCAATGCCTTGGCGATGCCCCAGGCCAGGCTCTTGTCGTTGGCCAGGCCCATGATGAGGCCACGCTTGCCCTGCATGATTGCCATATTTGTCTCCTTGGCCGCGCGCCTTACCGGTCAATTGCGGCAATTTCCAGCCGGGCGCGCGCCACCGCCGCATTGAACTGCGCGCCCAGCACCAGCCCCAGCCCGATGATATAGAAATACAGGAGCGCGATGATCACGCCGGCAAGGCTGCCATAGGTGCGGGCATAGCTGCCAAAGAGGGTGAGCGCCCACGGCAGCGCCAGCGTGGTGGCCGTCCACGCCGCCGCGGTGACCAGCGCGCCCGGCCATTGCGGGGAAACCCGGAAGCGGCGCGGGCACAGCAGGGCAAACAGCGCCCACAAGGCCAGGAACAGCAGGGCCGCCGGCACGATGCGCTGCAGGCCCAGCGCCGGAAACACGTCGCCGGCGCGGGGCAGCAGTTCGCGCACGAAGGTTTCGGCGCCGGTGAACAGCACCTGGGCTGCAAAGGCCACCAGCAGCAGCAGCACGAGCGCCATGATCTCGATCAGGCCGACCAGTCGCCAGCGCCAATAGGGCATTTCAGACGCGCGCCCATAAGCCTGGCTGACGATGTAGCGCAGGGTGACCAGCACGCCCGATGACGTCCACAGCGCCACGATGAGGCCGAAGGTGACGACGCCGCCGCTGGCCGGCGCGGCAATCACATCGGTGAGCGTGGGGGCAATCAGTGCCGCCACATTGGCCGGCAGCGCATCAAGGAAGCTGTTGACCGCCGCCAGCCCTTCGGTGGTGCGTCCCAGCTGCCCGGCAACGAAGGCCAGCAGGATGACGAACGGGAACAGGGTGACAAGGCTGAGATAGGCAAGGTTGCCGGCGTGGGTGAAGCCATGTTCGAAGGTGCCGGCCACCGTATCGCGCAGCACCAGGCCCAGCGACATGCGGGGCGACAGGCGATGGCTTTTGGGCACCGCCCTGCCCGCTCAGATCTCGAGCGCGGTGCGGATGTCGCGGGCGTCGATGTAATTTTCCGCGAAAGCCTTCAGGC
Organism: Sandarakinorhabdus sp.; assembly: GCA_025458465.1. Lineage (GTDB taxonomy): Bacteria > Pseudomonadota > Alphaproteobacteria > Sphingomonadales > Sphingomonadaceae > Sandarakinorhabdus. The sequence continues at coordinate 5,090 of JALOSK010000119.1, forward strand.
CGGCATGATCGGCGGGCAGATCGATCTGCACCGTCACCAGCTGATCGCCGCGGGTGCCATCGATGCGGCGGAAGCCCCTGCCCTTCAGCCGGAACATCTTGCCCGACGTGGTGCCCGGCGGGATGGTGAGTGTCACCTTGCCTTCGGCCGTGGGCATCAGCACCTTGGCACCCAGCACGGCTTCATCCAGCTTGATCGGCAGGGTGAGGCGCACATCATCGCCATCGCGCACCAGCACGCGGTGCGGCGCGATCTCGATCGTCACGATGGCATCGCCGGGGCCGCCGGGGCCGGGCTCGCCCTTGCCGGCCAGCCGCATCTGCTTGCCCGATTCGAGGCCCGCCGGCAGCTTGATCTCGATGGCCTGGCCGGATTTCAGCACCACCCGCTGCGGCTTCAGCGCCACCGCATCCTCGAATGGAACCGTCAGGCGATAGGCAACATCGGGCCCGCGCACCTGGGTACGAAAGCCGCGCCCGCCGCCCATGCCGCTGCCCATGCCGCCACTGCGGCCGCCGAACAGTTCGGCGAACAGATCATCGGCACCCTGCGCGAAATCGAAACCGCCCGAACGCCCGCCGCCGCCGAAATCGCGCGGATTGAAGCCGCCACCGCCGCCATAGCCGCCACCGGCGAAGGGGTTGATCGGCTGCCCATCGGGACCGATTTCGCCACGGTCAAACTGGCCGCGCTTCACCGCGTCCGACAGGAGTTCATAGGCGGCGTTGGCTTCCTTGAAGCGCTCCATCGCCTTGGGATCATCGGCGTTGCGATCCGGGTGATTGTCCTTGGCGAGCTTGCGGAACGCCTTCTTGATGTCCGCCTCGCTGGCCGACCGTGGAACCCCGAGCACCGTATATGGATCGCGCATCTTCGTCCCTGTTGCTGCACTTCACCATGCGCGTTGCAGATGTGCAACAGCGCCGGCATTTGCAAGTGCGCACGATAGCGACAGAACGCCAGTCTCGCCAGCACTGCCGGAAATGGGCAAGGAGCGACCATGCGCACCCTGCTGATTCTCGCCATCCTGGCCGCACCCGCTCCGGCGCTGGCGTGGGGCGACTATGCCCACCGGATGACCGCCCGCATCGCCATGGCGCAACTGGCGCCAGCCGCCCGGGCCGAGGTGCGCCGCC
>JALOSK010000120.1 GCA_025458465.1 Sandarakinorhabdus sp.
CCACGCTGCATTGCACGGCGCTGCACATCGCGCCCGATGGCCGGCTGGCCGGGCAGCGCCGCAAGCTGATGCCAACCGCCGCCGAACGGCTGGTGTGGGGGCAGGGCGGGCCTGCCGATGTGCGCGCCTTCGACAGCCCGGTAGGCCGCATCGCGCCGGTGATCTGCTGGGAAAATTTCATGCCGCTGTTCCGCGCCGCGCTTTACGCACAGGGCGTGACCATCTGGGCGGCGCCCACGGTGGACGAGCGCCCGCAGTGGGAGGTGGCGATGCGCCACATCGCCCATGAGGGCCGCTGCTTCCTGGTATCGGCCTGCCAGTGGCTGCCGCCCGGCCAGACGGCGCTGGGTGAACCCATCACGCTGGTGGACCGGCCGGCCGACGCGCCGCTGATCGCCGGCGGCTCGCTGATCGTCTCCCCCATGGGCGAAGTGCTGGCCGGACCGCTGCGGGGCGGGGAGGGCCTGCTGCTGGCCGAAGTCGATCTTGCCGACGTGGTGCGTGCCCGCTTCGATTTCGATGCTGCCGGGCACTATGCGCGGCCGGACATCTTCACGCTGGACGTGACGGGCGCAACGCGCTGAAACTGGCCGGCAAGAAGGAGACACACGTGACCGATTCCCTGTTCATCGGCCTGTCTGATCAGGATGCGCCGCAATCGCTGGTGCTGAAGCGCGCCAACCGCCACGGGTTGATTGCGGGCGCCACCGGCACCGGCAAGACGGTGACGCTGCAGGGGTTGGCTGAAGGCTTTGCCCGCGCCGGGGTGCCGGTGTTCCTGTCGGACGTGAAGGGCGATCTGGCCGGCATGGCCAAGCCCGGCAGCGAGGCCGCTGGCTGGACCGGCAAGCGCGCCGCCGAACTGAAGATCGACGATTATGATTATGAAGCGATGCCGGTGGTGTTCTGGGATCTGTTCGGCGAACAGGGCCACCCCATCCGCACCACCATTTCCGAAATGGGGCCGCTGCTGCTGGCCCGGCTGATGGGCCTGAATGACACGCAGGAAGGCGTGCTGGCCATCGCCTTCCGCTATGCCGATGATCACGACATGCTGCTGCTGGACCTGAAGGATCTGCAGGCGATGCTGGCCTGGTGTGCCAATCATGCCGGCGAACTTTCGGCGCAATATGGCAACGTGACGAAGGCCAGCGTGGGTTCCATCCAGCGGCAGTTGCTCACGCTGGAAAGCCAGGGCGGCGCGGCGTTCTTTGGCGAGCCGGCCTTCGACATTTCGGACTTCATCGCGCTGGATGCCAAGGGCCGCGGCCGGGTGAACATCCTGGCGGCCGACAAGTTGATGCAATCCCCGCGCCTGTATGCGACCTTCCTGCTCTGGCTGCTGTCGGAACTGTTCGAAACGCTGCCGGAAGTGGGCGATCCGGACAAGCCCAAGCTGGTGTTCTTCTTCGATGAAGCCCATTTGCTGTTCGACGAGGCGCCCGATGCACTGATGGACAAGGTGGAACAGGTGGTGCGTCTGATCCGTTCCAAGGGCGTCGGTGTCTATTTCGTCACCCAGAACCCGATCGACATTCCGGAAAAGGTGGCCGGCCAGCTGGGCAATCGGGTGCAGCACGCGCTGCGCGCCTTCACCCCGCGCGATGCCCGCGCCATCAAGAGCGCCGCCGAGACGTTCCGGCCCAACCCGCGGCTGGATGTGGCGGCGGTGATCACCGAAATGAAGGTGGGCGAAGCGCTGGTTTCAACCCTGCTGCCCGATGGGGCGCCCAGCCCGGTGGAGCGCACCCGCGTTGGGCCGCCGCGCAGCCGGGTGGGGCCGATCACGCCGGGTGAGCGCATGGACGTGATCAACGCCTCGCCGTTCGCGGGCAAATATGAGGAGGTGGTGGACCGCGAATCCGCCCACGAACTGTTGGCGCTCAAGCGCGAGGAGCGTGCCGATCAGGCCGAGGCCGAGAAGCAGGCCGCCCTGCAGGCCAAGCTGGACGCGCAGGCCGCCAAGGAAGCGGCGCGGCTGGATGCGCAGCGCGCCCGTGAGGCGGCACGGCTGGAAACGGCGAAGGCGCGCGCCGCCGCCCGGCCCAGCGCGGCGGAAAAGGCCGTGCAATCGGCGGTAAGCTCGGCAGCCAGCTCCATCGGCCGGCAACTGGGCGGCAAGATGGGGCAGAAACTGGTGCGCGGCCTGTTGGGGAGCCTGTTCAAATGACGATGACCACCCGCAAATGGCTGCTGAAATCGCGCCCGCACGGCGCCTTGCAGGACAGCGATTTCGAACTCGTCACCGTGCCGATGCCCGATGTGGGCGATGGGCAATTCCTGGTGCGCCTGACGCATTTCTCGTTCGATCCCACCCAGCGCGGCTGGCTGGGCGGTGACACCTATCTGCCGGCCGTGCCGATCGGCGGCGTGGTGCGCGCCGGCGGCATCGGCGAGGTGGTGGAAAGCCGGCATCCCGGTTTTGCCGTGGGCGATATCGTGCAGGGCACCTTCGGCTGGCAGGAACATGCGCTGTCGGATGGCAGCACCGAAACCGGCCCGGTGACGAAATTGCGCGCCGGGGTGACGCCCGAACAGGCGCTGGGCGTGTTCGGGGTGACGGGGCTGACGGCGTGGTTCGGATTGACCGAAATCGGCCAGCCCAGGGCCGGCGACACGGTGTTGGTGTCGGGCGCTGCCGGCGCCACCGGCAGCGTGGTGGTGCAGGTGGCCAAGGCGCTTGGCTGCCGGGTGATCGGCATCGCGGGCGGCCCGGAAAAATGCCGCTGGGTGATGGAACAGGCCGGGGCTGACGCCTGCATCGATTATCGTGCCGGCAACGTGGCGCGGGCCATCCGCGAACATGCGCCCAAGGGCGTCAACGTGGTGTTCGAGAATGTCGGCGGCGAGATACTGGACGCGGCGCTGGCCAATCTGGCGCTGGGCGCGCGCGTCGCGCTGTGTGGCGGTATCTCAAGTTACAATGATACGGCCGAAGATCGTTCGCCGGGGCTCAGGAACTACATGAACCTCACCGTGATGCGCGGGCGCATGGAAGGTTTCATCGTGCTGGATTTCGCCAGGCGATACGGCGAGGGTGTGGCCGAACTGGCGAAGCTGATGGCGGCCGGCAAGCTGAAGACCGCCGAGGATATCCAGCACGGCTTTGAAAACTGCCCGGCAACCCTGCGGCGCCTCTTCGAAGGCCGCAATTTCGGCAAGCAGTTGCTGAAACTCTGACGGTCAGAACAGCCCCGGCAACTCGCGCTGGGCGGCGTTCGGCCGGCGGGCGGCCAGCAGGCCCCTGGTGGGCGCTGCGTCCGCGGTGGCCGTGTTGGCGACCCCATCGATGGGCACGCAGATGTCGCCCCTGATCGCGCTGATCGCCCGTGCCGTGGAAGGCTCCGCCAGGCTGCCCATCGGGAAATCCGGATTGTCATTGGCCTGGCAGGTGCGGCCACCCTGGGCCTCCACCAGCGACGCAAGGCCATTGTAATATTCGCCGCGACGATCGGCATTCTCCGTCTGGAAGGCCACCACGCGCAACCGGTCGTCACACACGGCGCGGTCGAAGGCGATCTGGCCCACCGGCTTGCCGAAACTGTCCTCCCCCACCATCGCGAGATTGCCGCGCAGCCACGGCACCATGGCGTTGATCACGAATTCGCTGGCCGATGCGCTGGCATCGGTGGTGATGAAGGCCAGCCCCTGCGGCGCGATGCTTTCGGGAACGGGCCGGAACAGGCGGGTTTCATTCTCGCTGGATTTGGACGGGCGGAACCGGGTGATGCTGGAGACATCCGATGCCAGCCGGTTGCGGCCCAGCAGGTCGCCGCTGAGTTCCGCAATGCGCACCAGGCCGCCGCTGTTGTAGCGATAATCGATCACCACACGATTGACCCCGGCAGTTCGGAAGCGAGAGAAGGCATCGCGCAGCGGTGTCTCGGCCGTGTTGATGAAGGTGCGCAGGTTGACATAACCCACCTCGCCGCCGGCGCCGTCGGGCAGGATCTGCACGCCAAAGCGGCTGGAAACGGGCGGAATGTCGAACTGTGCCTTGGTCACGGTGACCGTGCGGGTCTGGCCATTCAGGCGAAATTCCAGCGTGCGGGTGATGCCGGCCTCTGATGGGCCGAGCGCGTCCGAAACGGCGGCGCTGCCGCCACTGGCCATCAGGCTGGCAACGCTGACGAGCGCACCGGGCGAGTTGCCAACTGCCAGCAGTTCGGCGCCGCGATCAAAGCCGGCGGTGAAGGCCGGGCCGGTTTCGAACACGTCCAGCACGAACACCCGCCGGGCGGCTTCATCATAGCGCAGGCGGATGCCGAAGGCGGCGGTCTGGCCCTGGTTGATGAAGGCATTTTCCTCGGCGATCGAGGTAACGAAGGTGAAAAAACGGTCCTTGCCGGCGGCGCGGGCATTGGCCGTAAGCGCATCGATGAAATCGTCCACCGTGCTGAACTGCCCAGGGTCAAGGCTGGCCGGCAGTTCTTCCGGAAACAGATACCATTCGCGGATCAGCCGTTCGGCCCACAGCTGGCGTTCCCGAACCGTGCACTGGCTGGACGGGGGCGGCGTTGGAGACGGGGACGGGGACGGCGCGACCGCTGATGGCGGGGAACCACTGCCGCCGCAGCCTTGCAGCACCAGCGCGGCAGTCAAGACCATTGTGAAACAGGATTTTTTCACCATTTTGGAACGATGCCTGCTTCCGAAGTCGGAGTCCAGATTCCCCGGGCCTGGCATGTGAACATCTTGCCGCAGCCATTTCGTGCCGCGCCAGCCCTTGACGCTGGAGCCAGCGACAACCATATGCCGGCACAGCTATTGGCACTCGCAATGAATGAGTGCCAACAGCGGCAAGATTCGCAAAAACGAGAGAGGGAAACATGGCATTCCGTCCGCTTCATGATCGCGTGCTGGTGCGCCGCGTCGCTGCCGAAGAAAAGACCGCCGGTGGCATCATCATCCCCGACAGCGCCAAGGAAAAGCCGCAGGAAGGCGAAATCGTCGCCGTCGGCACCGGCGCCCGTGCCGAAAACGGCACCGTCACCCCGCTGGAGGTGAAGGCCGGTGATCGCATCCTGTTCGGCAAGTGGTCGGGCACCGAGGTCAAGCTGAACGGCGAAGACCTGCTGATCATGAAGGAAAGCGACATTCTGGGGATCATGGGCTGACGCCGATGATCCGGTTTGCCGGCTGTGCCGGCGGGCTGGGGATCATGGGCTGAAGCCCACACCTCGAAGCGCTGATTCCAATCAATATTTTAGGGAGCAAGGCAAATGGCTGCCAAGGACGTGAAATTCGGCCGCGACGCGCGTGAGCGCATCATCCGCGGTGTCGACATCCTCGCCGATGCGGTGAAGGTGACGCTGGGCCCGAAGGGTCGCAACGTGGTGATCGAAAAGTCGTTCGGCGCGCCGCGCATCACCAAGGACGGTGTGTCGGTGGCGAAGGAAATCGAACTGAAGGACAAGTTCGAGAATCTGGGCGCCCAGATGGTGCGCGAAGTCGCTTCCAAGACCAACGATGCTGCCGGTGACGGCACCACCACCGCCACCGTGCTGGCCCAGGCCATCGTGCGCGAAGGCATGAAGTCGGTTGCGGCCGGCATGAATCCGATGGACCTGAAGCGCGGCATCGATCTGGCCGTGACCAAGGTTGTGGAAGATCTGAAGGGCCGTTCCAAGCCGGTGTCCGGTTCGGAAGAAATCGCTCAGGTCGGCACCATTTCGGCCAATGGCGAAACCGAAATCGGCGCCATGATTGCCAAGGCCATGGAAAAGGTCGGCAAGGAAGGCGTGATCACGGTTGAAGAAGCCAAGGGCATGGACAGCGAGCTGGACGTGGTCGAAGGCATGCAGTTCGACCGTGGCTATCTGAGCCCCTATTTCATCACCAACGCCGAGAAGATGCAGGTGGAGCTCGACAACCCCTACATCCTCATCCACGAAAAGAAGCTTTCGAACCTGCAGGCGATGCTGCCGGTGCTGGAAGCGGTGGTGCAGTCGGGCCGTCCGCTGCTGATCATCGCCGAAGACGTGGAAGGCGAAGCGCTGGCCACCCTGGTGGTCAACAAGCTGCGCGGTGGCCTGAAGGTTGCCGCCGTGAAGGCGCCGGGCTTCGGTGATCGCCGCAAGGCCATGCTGGAAGACATCGCCATCCTGACCGCCGGCGAGATGATCAGCGAAGATCTGGGCATCAAGCTGGAAAACGTCACCCTGCCGCGACAAGGACAACACCACCATCGTTGATGGCGAAGGTTCGGCCGATTCGATCAAGGGCCGTGTGGAGCAGATCCGCGCTCAGATCGAAGTGACCACCAGCGACTATGATCGCGAAAAGCTGCAGGAACGCCTGGCCAAGCTGGCCGGCGGTGTGGCCGTGATCAAGGTGGGCGGCAGCACCGAAGTGGAAGTGAAGGAGCGCAAGGACCGCGTTGATGATGCCCTGCACGCCACCCGCGCTGCGGTGGAAGAAGGCATCGTGCCGGGCGGCGGCACCGCGCTGCTCTATGCCACCAAGGCCCTGGAAGGCCTGAAGGGCATCAACGAAGACCAGACCCGCGGCATCGACATCGTGCGCCGC
>JALOSK010000121.1 GCA_025458465.1 Sandarakinorhabdus sp.
CACGTCCGATGATCCGACAAAGCTGATCGCGGCGATGTCGGGATGCTCGATGATGGCGTCCACCATCTCCTTGTCGCCGTTCACGACGCTGAAGATGCCGTCGGGCAGGCCGGCACGCCTGAACAGTTCGCCCAGCATGTGCGGCAGGGTGGGATCGCGTTCCGATGGCTTCAGGATGAAGGCATTGCCGGTGACGATGGCGACGCCGGCCATCCACATCGGGATCATCGCCGGGAAGTTGAACGGCGTGATGCCCGCGCCGATGCCGATCGGCTGCCGGAAAGCCCACACGTCGATGCCCGGCCCGGCGCCGTGGCTGAACTCGCCCTTCAGCACATGGGGGATGCCGCAGCAGAACTCGATCACCTCAAGCCCGCGCTGGATGTCGCCCTTGGCGTCGGCCAGCACCTTGCCATGCTCGCTGGACAGCACGGTGGCCAGCTTGTCGATTTCGGCTTCCACCAGCGCCTTGAAATTGAACATCACGCGGGCGCGGCGCTGCGGATTGGTGGCGGCCCAGGCCGGCTGCGCGGCGCGGGCGGCGGCAACCGCCTGCTCCAGCAGATCCATGCCGGCCAGCCGGACTTCGGCCTGCACGCGGCCGCTGTTGGGATCATAAACGGGGGTGGTGCGGGCGCCGTGGACCACGGTCTGGCCGGCGATGAAATGATCGATGGTGCGCATGATCGGCTTCCTACGCCGGGGCCGGCCCGCGCGCTACCCGTAGAAGCATCAGTGCCAATGGATCAGCTCTGGCACGCCTCTGGCAGCGCCTGCCGGCAATGTTCATCGCCGCGCTCCACCTGCAGCGTGGCATGGCCGATGTTGTAACGGTGATGGAGCGCATGGGCGATGTTGGCGAGCGTCTCGTCGCCCGGATGGCCGGCCGGCATCACCAGGTGCGCCGTCAGGATGGCGCCGGTGGTGCCCTGCGGCCAGATGTGCAGATCATGCACCGCCGCCACGCCATCCAGGCCTGCAAGCCAGTCCTTCACGGCGCCGGGCTCGATGCCCGGCGGCACGGCATCCAGGGCCAGCGCCAGCGATTCCGTAAGCAGCCCCCAGGTGGCGCGCAGCACCAGCACGGCAACCGCAAGGCCCAGCACCGGATCCACCCATGTCCACCCGGTCAGGCGGATCAGCAGGCCGCCGGCCACCACGCCGGCCGACACGCCGGCATCGGCCATCATGTGCAGATAGGCGCCGCGGATGTTCACGTCGCCCTTGCGACCGCGCAGGAACAGGAGCGCGGTGGCGACGTTTATGATGATGCCGATGCCGGCCACCAGCATCACCACATTCCCCGATACCGGCAGCGGCGTCATCAGGCGGTGAACGGATTCGAAGGCGATGCCGCCGCACGCCGCCACCAGGATGAGGGCATTGGCCAGCGCGGCGAGAATGGGGGAGCGCTGCAGCCCCCATGTGTAGCGCGCGGTGGGCGCGCGCGTGGCCAGCTTGAACCCGCCCCAGGCAATCAGCAGCCCGGCCACGTCCGACAGATTGTGGCCCGCATCGGCCAGCAGCGCCATCGAATCATAGGCCAGCCCCGCCGCCGTCTCGATCGCGACATAGACAAGGTTCAGCGTGATCCCGATCGCAAAGGCCCGGCCGAAATCGGGCGGCGCGTGGCCGTGGCCATGGCCATGATGATCATGGCCGCCCAGCGGATGGCTGTGGGCGTGGCTGTGCATGGGGGTGTTGTATGGCTCGGTGAGGGGTGAGTCGAGGGGGAGGAAGAGCAAGGACGCAAGGGGGCGCGGCAAAGCCGCGCCGTCAGACGACACAAAAAAGGCGGCTCGAAAGCCGCCTGATTTGGTCGCTGGCCGGTCTTGCTTGAGTCCGACCGCAACTTCGTTGCGGTCTGGCCAAGCAGCGACTGGAGCGGGTGAAGAGATTCGAACTCTCGACTTCAACCTTGGCAAGGTTGCGCTCTACCCCTGAGCTACACCCGCTCACCCGTCGCCGGGAAGCGGGCCATTAGCGCCTGGCTCGAGATTTGGCCAGCATCCCCAACCCCGCCGCCGAAAAGGCCAGCATCGAAGCCTTTCGCCGCGACGTGATCGAAGCATCGAAGGGCGCGCTGGTGCTGGTCGATTTCTGGGCGGAATGGTGCGGCCCGTGCAAGACGCTGGGGCCGCTGATCGAAAAGGTGGTGGCCGCCCGCGCGCCCAAGGTGAAGCTGGTCAAGATCGATGTGGACGCCAACCAGACGCTGGCCGCGCAGTTCCGCATCCAGTCCATCCCCACCGTCTATGCCTTCCTTGATGGCCGGCCGGTGGATGGCTTCCAGGGCGCCCTGCCCGAACGCGAACTGAGCCAGTTTGTCGATCGCCTGCTGCAAGGCGTGCCCGCCACGGCCGATGAAGCCGCGCTGGAAGAGCAGGTGAACGCGCTGGTTGGCGCGGCCGACGAAGCCACTGCCGCCGGCGCGCACGAGGATGCCGCCGCCATGCTGGGCGCGCTGGTGCAGGAACTGCCCGAACGGCATGATCTGGTGGCGCGGCTGGCATTGGCCCTGCTGGCCGGCGGCAACGCGCAAGGCGCCGAAGCCGCGCTGGCGCAGGTGCCGGCCGATTCGAAGGACGAGATTGTGGCCCGCGCCCGCGCCGCGCTGGCGCTGGCGTCCGAGGCACCGGCTGCTCACGACGATCTTGCGCACCTGGTGGCGCAGGTGACCACCCACCCTGACGATCACGCCGCCCGATTCGAACTGGCCGGCGCGCTGGCTGCGCGCGGCGAGCGCGACGCGGCGGCCGAGCATCTGCTGGCCATCATCAAGGCCGATCGCACCTGGAACGAAGGCGCGGCGCGCGAGAAATTGCTGACCATGTTCGAAGCCGCTGGTTTGGCCGATCCGTGGAGCATCAAGACCCGCGCGGCGCTGCGCGCCATCTGGTTTTCATGAGCGAGACCGAAGGCCTTGAACCGCTGCCGGCCGCCGTGCCGGTGTTCCCGCTTACCGGTGCCGTGCTGTTCCCGCGCGGCGTGCTGCCCTTGAACATCTTCGAGCCGCGCTATCTGGCGATGGTCAAGGACGCGATGGCCGCCACCGGCGCCGCGAACCGCATCATCGGCATGATCCAGCCGAAGTCCGCTTCCGGGCGGAAAAGCGATCCGCCGCCGCTCTATTCGGTGGGCTGCCTGGGCCGCATCACCGACTATCGCGAGACCGATGATGGCCGCATCCTGATCGCGCTGGTGGGCGTCAGCCGCTTCCGTGTGGGCGCCGAGCTGGAGCGAGACACGCTCTACCGCCAGGTGATGACCGATTATCACGGCTTTGCCGATGATCGCCACGACGAGGACGCGCTCGACGCTGCCACCCGCGCCGGTCTGGAAGAGGCGCTGCGCCCCTATCTGGATGCGCGCGGGCTGTCGGCTGATTGGGAGGCGATCCACAACGCCGACGATGAATCGCTGGTGATCACGCTGGGCAGTGCGCTGCCCTTCGAGCCGGCGGAAAAGCAGGCGTTGCTGGAAGCCGGCACGCTGGCCGATCGCGCGCAGACATTGTCGGCGCTGATGAGCTTTGCCGCCAGCGGCGATGCGAGTGGCCTGCAATGAGCGGTTCCGCCCTTGATCCACGTCTGCTTGGCCTGCTGGTCTGCCCGCTCACCCGCCAGCCGCTGCGTTATGATCGCGAACGGCAGGAACTGGTGAACGACACGGCTGGCCTCGCCTATCCGATCCGCGACGGCGTGCCGGTGCTGTTGCCAGACGCGGCGCGCGAATTCCTGCCGCCGACAGGCTAGGCGAACGTCAGCCCCTTGAAGGCGCCGTCCGTCCGCCAACCCTTCATGTGGCTGAAGAAGGCGTTTGGCCCGGCAGGATAGCCAACGGCATATTTGGCCTTGGGATCCATCGGCTGGCCTTCGTTGTTGTAATAGCCGGGCGTGCAATCCGGGTTGTTGATCATCATCCCCGGCCCCGAAAGCAGCAGGTTCACCCAGTCTTCCTGCGCCTTGGTGTCGGGCTCAACGGTTTTCAGGCCAGCGTCGGTCATGTGACGGACGATGGCGGCGATGGTGGTGCCCGTTTCCATCCAGTTGTGCGGCACGTTGACGATGAAATTGGCAGCCTGCGCAAACTGCACCAGGAACAGGTTGGGGAAGCCGGCGCTGTTCAGCCCGTGCAGCGTGCGCATCCCTTCGGCCCACGCTTCGGACAATTTCCGGCCGCCCCTGCCCACCGGATCAAAGCCGGCACGTTCTTCGGTGGGCGTGCCCACTTCGAAGCCGGTGGAATGGATGATGCAGTCCACTTCATAGTGTTGACCATCCACCCAAAGGCCGGTCTCGTCGATGCGCTCGACGCCCTTGCCGTCGGTGTTGATCAGCGTGACGCTGGGCCGGTTGAAGGCCTGCAGATAGGCATCGTGGAAGCAGGGCCGCTTGCACAGCTGGCGATACCAGGCCTGCAGTGCCTCGCCGGTCTGGCGGTCCGCCACCACGGCGACAGCCCGCTGGCGGATTTCCTCCATCTTCTCATGATCGGCCATCTCCCAGACCTTCATGATATTGTCTGGCGTCCATTCGCCGGGCGGCAACTGCATCACGCGGCTGCGGATGCGGCGCGATAGATCGGTCCAGCCATCCTGCACCCAATCCTCGGCCGCGCCGCCCATGCCCACGTTGGCAGCGAAATTCTCCAGCCAGCGCGTCTGCCAGCCCGGCGTGGCGATGGACTGGAACCATTCGGGATCAATGGGCGCATTGGCGCGCACGTCCACACTTGAAGGCGTGCGTTGCACCACGAACAGTTCGCCGGCATCGCGGGCCAGATGCGGCACGCACTGCACGGCGGTGGCACCGGTGCCGATGATGGCAATGCGCTTGTTGCCAAGCTTGTCCATCGGCGCGCCTTCGGCGTTACCACCGGTGTAGCCATAATCCCACCGGCTGGTGTGGAACTGGTGGCCCTTGAACGTCTCGATGCCCGGGATGCCGGGAAGTTTGGGCACGTTCAAGGGCCCGGTGCCGATGCCGACGAAATCGGCGGTGAACCGGTCCCCCCGGTCCGTCTCGATCAGCCAGACCTGCCGCGCCTCGTCCCATCAGCCAGACCTGCCGCGCCTCGTCCCATGTCAGCCGTTCCACTTCGGTGTGGAACAGCGCCTTTTCATACAGGTTGAAGGTGGTGGCGATCTTCCGGGCCTGCGCCAGGATTTCGGGCGCGTGGGCATATTTTTCGGTGGGCACGTGGCCCGTCTCTTCCAGCAGCGGCATGTAGATGATCGACGCCGTATCGCACTGCGCGCCCGGATAGCGGTTCCAGTACCAGGTGCCGCCCACATCCCCGCCCGCCTCGATGATGCGGACTTCCGTGATGCCCGCCTGTGCCAGCCGCGCGCCAGTGCACAGGCCGGCAAAGCCGCCGCCCACCATGGCAAAGCGCACGTGATCGGTGACGGGCGCGCGTTCGGTGCGCGGCGTGTAGGGATCGGCCAGCATGTGCGGGAAGTGGGTGGCCACCCGCACATATTGGGCATTGCCCTCGGGCCGCAGGCGCTTGTCCCGTTCGGCGCGGTATTTTTCAAGGAGAGCGTCACGGTCGATCATGGCCGGCAGCCTGTGGCCAGCCGTGCCGCGCTGCAACGCTGAAACTTGCTAGAGGGCGTCGCAGAAGAATGGCCATCCATTCTTCTGCGAAAGATGCCCGACCACAACAGCCTAGACCAGTTCGCCCTTCAACAGTGCCGGCAGCTTGCCGGTTTCGCCGCGGGCCTGGTTCATGAAGAAACGCTTCAGCGGCGGCATCCGCTCCACGGCGGCAAGGCCCGTGCGCCGCACCAGGCTGGGCACACTGCCGGGCACCGCGAACAGGCGGTTCAAACCGTCGGTCACGGCGCACACCAGGCTGTTGTCGAACCGGCGCCACGCCGAAACCTGCGCCAGCACATCCGGGCTGCCCAGATCGAGGCCACCCCGCGCCGCGTTGGTGAGCACTTCGGCCGCCGCTGCCACGTCGCGCAGGCCCATGTTGAGGCCCTGGCCGGCGATGGGATGGATGCCGTGCGCCGCATCGCCGATCAGCAGCAGGCGCGTGTCGGTATAACGGGCGGCATGATGGTAGCCCAGCGGCCACACCGCCTGCGGGGCAATCACCTCGATTTCGCCCATGGTGCCATCGCAGCGCGCGGCGATCTCGGCGGCGAGTTGCCTGGGGCCAAGCTTCCTCGCGGCGTCCATGTGCTTGCCGTCCACCGTCCACACGATGGCGGTACGCGGGCGGCCATCATCGGTGTCGCGCATCGGCAGCAGCGCCAGCGGCCCCTGCGGGTAGAACAGCTCGCAGGCGATATTGTGATGCGGCACCGTATGGGTGACCATGGTGATCAGCGCGGCGTGCGGATAGTGCCATTGCGCGATCGGGATGCCGGCGGCCTCGCGCGTGGCCGAACGGCGGCCATCGCAAGCGACCACCAGCGGCGCGCGGAACACCCGGCCATCGGCCAGCCGCAGCGTGGCGGCGTGATCGTCGCGGTCGATGCCGGCGACCGTCACGGGGGCGAGCAGCGTGACTTCGGGGCAATCGCGCACCGCGCGCAGCAGGCCCACGCGCAGCAGGCGGTTTTCCAGCATGGTGCCCAGCGGATCGTTTTCCGCGCCGGCATCGAAGTGCAGGAATTGCGGGTGGGTGCCATCTGTCACGCGGATCTCGCGGATCGGGCAGCCGTGGGCATCAAGGATATCGCCAAGGCCCAGCGCCCGCAGCATCCGGCCCGACGCCGATGCAATGGCGCTGGCCCGGCCATCGAAGGCTGGCAGCGTGGTGGTATCGAGGTCCTGCGCATCGACGACGATGCTCGTCACCTCGTGACGGGCCAGCGCCAGCGCCAGTGTCGCGCCCACCAGGCCGCCGCCAATGATGATGACGTCTGAATCCATGCTGTTCATGGCCACAGCCCTAGCGCAGGCAGACGATTCCCCCAAGCGGGACATGATGTCCTGCGCGCAGTGTGGACGCGCTTTTCCTTGACCGTTTGCCGTTCCTGATTCATTCTGGAAAGGCTTGTGGCGGGGGATCAACATCAGCGGTTGCAGATGCTTGCGACCGGATTTTCAGACAAGCAGTGATGTATTCAGGCAATGATTTGTTCATGAAGGGTTGAACAGGGCAATGGCAACGCGGGCAGCAGAGGCAGTTTCGCCGCGCACGAGGCGGGCCACGGCGCGCCCGGCTGGCGGCCCGGCCTGGCTGGTGACGCTGCGCGTCGCCCTGGCCGTGTTCATGCGGCAGCTGGCCCGCATGGCCGCCGGCGCCGGCATTGCCATCGCCGGCCTTGCGCTGGCCCTCGCCCTCACCAGCCATTCGCCGCTGGATCCCTCGTTCAACACCGCGACGGCCCGTGCACCGGGCAACGCACTGGGCGGGTTTGGCGCCCATCTGTCGGATCTGTTGCTGCAATTGGCGGGCTGGCCGGTGCTGCTGCTGGTGCCGGCGCTGGTGCTGGCCGGCTGGCGCGTGGCGCTGAACCAGGGCGTGCCGGTGCCGCGCATGGCCGGCGGCACCATTGCCGGCACGCTGTTCATTTCCGCTGCGGCTGGCGGTTTCGATCTGCCCGGCGCCGGCGCGCCGGCAGGGCCCGGCGGCCTGATCGGGCAGGGCCTGGCGCGCCTTGGCATGGCGCTGGAAACCGTTCCGGAACTGACAGACGTGCCGGTGGGCGTGGTGCTGTCGCTGCTGCTGGCCCCGGCCGGGCTGGCGCTGATTGCGTTCGGCACCGCGATTTCGCGGGATAGTGTGGCCGATGCCATCGAGACCGTGCGCGGCTGGTGGCAGGGCACGCCCGATGATGATGCCGAAACGCTGACGCTGCCGATACCGGCGCCCAGCGTGCGCCGCAGCAAGGCGGAACCCGAACTGATTGCCGAACCGGCCCCCGGCCCCACCGTGGTGACGCGAGAAGAAGCGCCAGCGCCCGGGAAGCGCGTGCGGCGGGACCGTCAGCAGGCGCTCGATCTGGGCGATGCCGCCGTGCTGCCGGGGCTGGACCTGCTGGCGCCGCCGCCCGCCGCACCGCGCGCACGCATCGATGCCGGCGCACTGGAACAGAATGCCCGGCTGCTGGAAGGCGTGCTGGAGGATTTCGGCGTGCGCGGCCGCATCGGCGAGGTGCGCCCCGGCCCCGTCGTCACCATGTATGAACTGGAGCCGGCGCCGGGCATCAAGGCCAGCCGGGTGATCGGCCTTGCCGATGATATCGCCCGTTCGATGAGCGCGCTTTCGGCGCGTGTCGCGGTGGTGCCGGGCAAGAACGTCATCGGCATCGAACTGCCCAACCAGGTGCGCGAAACGGTGTCGCTGTCCGAACTGCTGGGCAGCGCCGCCTTCGACAGCCGCAACGTCACGCTGCCGCTGGTGCTGGGCAAGGACATCGCCGGCGATCCGGTGGTGGCCGATCTGGCGCCGATGCCCCACCTGCTGATCGCCGGCACCACCGGTTCGGGCAAATCGGTGGGATTGAATGCCATGATCCTGTCGCTGCTCTACCGGATGACCCCGGCGCAGTGCCGCCTGATCATGATCGATCCCAAGATGCTGGAACTGAAGATGTATGACGGGATCCCGCATCTGCTGGCCCCCGTTGTCGTCGATCCGCCCAAGGCCATCCGCGCCCTGAAATGGGCCGTGGAGCAGATGGAGGATCGCTATCGCAAGATGAGCGAGCTGAACGTCCGCAGCCTCGCCAGCTTCAACCAGAAGGTGAAGGAAGCCCAGGCCGCCGGCAAGCCGTTCGTGCGCCGCGTGCAGACCGGTTGGGATCCGGAAACCGAGGCCCCGATCATCGAGGAAGAACTGCTCGATTTCGAACCGATGCCGCTGATCGTCATCGTGGTGGACGAACTGGCCGATCTGATGATGACGGCTGGCAAGGAAGTGGAATTCCTGATCCAGCGCCTGGCCCAGAAGGCGCGCGCCGCCGGCATCCACCTGATCATGGCAACACAGCGCCCATCGGTGGATGTGATCACCGGCGTCATCAAGGCCAATCTGCCCACCCGCATCAGCTTCCAGGTGACCAGCAAGATCGATTCGCGCACCATCCTGGGCGAACAGGGCGCCGAACAATTGCTGGGCAAGGGCGACATGCTGTGGATGTCGGGCGGCAAGCTGGTGCGCGTGCACGGGCCGTTCGTGTCAGACGATGAAGTGGAAGCCGTGGCCGAATTCTGGCGCGCGCAGGGCTCGCCCGATTATCTGGACGCCGTCACCGAGGAACCGGCGGATCTGGATGGCCAGCTTGATCTGGCCAGCGCCGGGCTGACCGGCGGCGGCCGCGGCGATGACGAGGCGGATGTCTATGCCAAGGCCATCGACGTGGTGGCCAAGAACCAGAAGGCCAGCACCAGCTTCATCCAGCGCCACCTGCGCATCGGGTACAACAACGCCGCCCGCCTGATCGAGCGCATGGAGCAGGACGGCTTCGTGAGCCGCCCCGATCACGTCGGCCGGCGCGAGGTGTTGATCGACGAGTATGGAAACCGGCGCTAACCGCGCAGGAACAGCCCCACGGTGAGGCCGAAGCCGATCACGATCACCGCCACTTTCAGGGCCTTTTCCGGCACCACCGCCAGCGCCTTGGCACCCACATAGCCACCGGCCATCGCGCCGATGCCCACCACCAGCGCGTGCGCCCACGCGACGTTGCCGGTGAGCGCAAACAGGATGGCCGCCGTGGTGTTGGACAGCGAGACCAGCACATTCTTGGTGCCGCCGGCAAATCGCACGGGCAGGCCGGCGATGGTGAGGCTGGCCAGCGTGAGGATGCCGGCACCACCGCCAAAGAAGCCGCTGTAGAGCGCGATCAGCGATTGGGTAAGCGCCGTGACCCAGGCCGGCGGTGGCGGCTTGTCCAGCGCCTTCTTGGGCCCGAACGCGCCCCAGGCGAACACGATGGTGGCGAGCAGCACGAGCCACGGCACCATGGCGGCAAATATGCGGGTGGGCGTCGCATTCAGCAGCGCCGCACCGGCCACGCCGCCCACCAGCGCAATCGCCGCCAGCGCCTTGAACGACAACCGCTCGGCCCCCGCCACCAGCTTGCGACCGGCGATCCCCGTGGTGATCTGGCCCGGAAACAGCGCCATGGTGGAGGTGATGTTGGCCAGCTTGGGATCAAGCCCGGCGGCGATCAGCGCCGGCAGGGTGATGAAGCTGCCGCCGCCGGCCAGCGCGTTCTGCGCACCGGCCCACAGGCCGGCACCCAGCAGCAGCGCCAGCATGGCAGGTTCAGGGAAGGACATGCCCAGCATCGCGGCGCGGCTTGCACCGAAATCACCGCTTTGGCGACAGTTTTTGGCGGTGTGCTGCCTTGGCGCGCCCGGCGTTTGGCTGTAGCGTCTTTGCGCAAGCAATAATCGCGCCAATTGCCTGGATGCCCGCATGACCACCACCGACAGCCTTGAGCGACCGGCGATGCCGCCTCCCAACGGGGAGGTGCTGCGTGGTCTGTCGGTCGACGGCATCGGCAAGAAATATGACAAGCGGGTCGTGCTGCGCGACGTGTCGCTTTCGGTGCGGCGCGGCGAAGTGGTGGGCCTGCTGGGCCCCAACGGCGCCGGCAAGACCACCTGTTTCTATTCGATCATGGGCCTTGCCATGCCGGATTCGGGCCGCATCCTGCTGGATGGCCACGACATCACCGGCCTGCCGATGTATCGCCGCGCCGCGCTTGGCCTGGGTTATCTGCCGCAGGAAACCAGCATCTTTCGCGGCATGACCGTGGAACAGAACATCATGGCGGTGCTGGAGGTTGCGGAGCCTGATCGCGCGGCGCGCGCCGCGCGGCTGGAGGAGCTGCTGGGCGAATTCAACATCACCCGGCTGCGCGCCGCGCCCGCCATGGCACTTTCGGGCGGGGAACGACGCCGCGCCGAGATTGCCCGCGCGCTGGCCGCCAACCCGTCGATCATGCTGCTCGATGAACCCTTCGCCGGCATCGATCCCATCTCCATCGCCGATATCCGCGCGCTGGTGGTGCAGTTGCGCGCGCGCGACATCGGCGTGCTGATCACCGATCACAACGTGCGCGAAACGCTGGAAATCGTGAACCGCGCCTGCATCATCTATGATGGCCGGGTGCTGTTCGAAGGCAC
>JALOSK010000122.1 GCA_025458465.1 Sandarakinorhabdus sp.
CGGATCGCTGTTGGGCAGACGGCGACGGATGGTGGCGGCAATCCAGCGCTCAAGGCGGTCGCGCTGGGTGATGGATTCCAGCGCCGGCGCGGCGAGCAGATGATCGAACGCCGCAAGCTGGCCATCCGGGCCGGCGGCAAGGGCATCGACCAACGACTGCTGACGCGCGGCGAGATCCTCCAGCTCGGCCTGCGCCGCCAGTTGCGCGGGATCGGGTTCGGGCGGTTCGGGTCGCAGCTCCGGTGGCGGCTCTGTCGGCAGCGCCGGCTCGCCGTCCGCCGCACGGGGTGCGCCGCCGCCATGCGGGCCATCGGGGGGCGGGCCGACCCAGCTGCTCCCCTGCGGCGCGGCCGCCTCGCCAAATTCCTCAGGCTCAGCCCAGGTCTGTCGCCATTTCAGCTGCGCCAGCGCATCATCATGCGCCTGCCGCAGCCGCATGAAGCCTTCCGGATCATCCTCCGGGTTCACGCCCTTCAATTTCTTCGCATAGGCGCGGCGGATGGTGTCGCGGTCGCTGCCGGCCTTGATGCCCAATATCTTCCAGGGCGAACTCACGAGCGCACAATCACGGCAGGGCCATCACAACCAGGCCGGGCCATCCAGCCGGTCAAGCTGGGCGTTCAATTCCTCGCGGGCCTTGTCGGCCGTGCGCGGATCCTGCGTTGCCAGCGCGGCCTGGAACATCTGGATCAGCCGGCCAATCTCGTCGCGTTCGAAGCCCAGCGCATTTTCCCACAGGCGTTCGGCCCGCGCCATCACGGCGCGATTGGGCTCGGCATCGCGCGGGTGCTGTTTCAGGGCGGCCAGCGCCGTGCGGCGGCGCTCCAGTTCCTTGGGGCTCACATCGTCTTCAGGATCGGCGATCACCAGATTGTGGGTGGCGCCGCTGCCCGGCACGGTCACATCCACTTCGAGAAGGCCATTGATGTCGTAGGAAAAGCGCACCTCGATGGGCTGGCCGGCCGGCCCGCGCGGCATCGGCACCTTCAGCTCGCCGATGCGCACATTGTCGGCCACGCGGCGCGCCTCACCCTGGTAGATGGCCACGCGGATCTCGCGCTGGTTGGCCGCCATCGTCTCATACCAGTTGACGCGGCTCACCGGCACGGTGGTGTTGCGTTCGATGATGGGCGAAAAAATGCCCTCCTCGATGGCGCCGCCGGGCAGGCTTTCGGATATGCCGATGCCCAGCGAATAGGGGCAGACATCGGTGACCACCACTTCCTTCAGGGCGGCATCGCGCGCCTTCAGCCCGGCCTGCACGGCAGCGCCCAGCGCCACCGCCTCATCCGGGTTGATGCTGGCGTTGGGGAAGCGCCCGAACATGCGCGCCACCGTGCGGCGCACCACCGGCATGCGGGTGGAACCGCCAATCAGGATGATCTCCGCCAGTGATTCCGGGCGGATGTCGGCATCGCGCAGGGCGCGCAGCACCGGCGTCTTCAGCCTGTCGAGCAGCGGCGCGGCGGCGGCCTCGAACGCGTCCGTGGTGATCGGGTGGCGCAGCATCTCGCCCTGCCATTGCAGCTCCATCACCGCCTCGTTCGCGCTGGTCAGCGCGCGGCGGGCGCGTTCGGCGGCTTCGTTCAGCTTGGCAGCCAGTTGGCGATCCTCGCGCGCCTTGGCGGCCAGCGGCTTGTGCGCGTCCACCAGCATCCCGGCCAGCACGGCGTTGAAATCCTCCCCGCCCAGGCGGTTGTCCCCGGTGGAGGCGCGCACCTCGATGACGCCTTCGAAGATTTCCAGCACCGACACATCGAAGGTGCCGCCGCCCAGATCGAACACCAGGAAGCGGGTTTCGCTGGCCAGTTGGTGGATGCCATAGGCCAGCGCGGCGGCGGTGGGCTCGTTGATCAGCCGTTCCACCTTGAAACCGGCCAGTTCGCCGGCCCGGCGCGTGGCCTTCCTCTGCTTGTCGTTGAAATAGGCCGGCACGGTGATCACCGCCTCGGTCACCGGTTCGCCCAGGTGCGCCTCGGCATCTTCCTTCAGGGACTTGAGCACCAGCGCCGAAAGCTCCTCGGCGCCATAGTCCTTCTTGCCCAGTGCGATGCGGTGCTGCGTGCCCATGTAGCGCTTGAAGGCCGTGGCGGTGAGGGCGGCGTGGCTGGCCATGCGTTCGCGTGCCGGGCGCCCCACCAGCAGCGTGCCATCATCATCCAGCCCCACCGCCGACGGGGTGAGCACTTCCCCCAGCCGGTTGGGGATGAGGCGGGGTTCGCCATCTGCCCAATAGGCCGCGGCGCTGTTGGTGGTGCCCAGATCGATGCCGATGATCATGGCCGGTGGCATAGCGCGATGCGGGCCCCACGCCAAACCCATGCGGGCGGAAAAATGGTTACTGCGACAGGGTTTTCACCGCAGCAGCAGCGGCCGATGCGCGGTTCTCGATGCCCATCTTCTCGAAAATCTGTTCGAGATGCTTGTTCACGGTGCGCGGGGAAATGCCGAGGATCTCGGAAATCTCGCGGTTGGCCTTGCCGCGGCTGATCCACAGCAGCACCTCGGCTTCACGTTCGGTAAGGCCGTGGCGCTGGGCGAGGAGCTTTTCCTCGGCGCCTTCCAGCGTTTCGGTGATGCGGAAATGGCGTTCCTCGCCCACCGTGGCGACAGCGGCGAATTCCACCTTGCCGCCGGGAAACTCCTGCCGCACCCGGCCTTCGCCATCGCTCAGGCGCAGCAACTGGCCGGCCAGCACCGCGGGCAGCCTGTCCCCCACGCCAACCGCGAACCGGGCGGTGAGGATGGTGGCGCTTTTCGGCGTGGTCCACAGCACGCGCCCGTCGCCATCCAGCGCCACCAGCGGCCGGTTGCTGGCGTCCAGTGCATCCTGCGCGCCGGCCGCGATGCGGGCATTGCCCAGATGCACGCGCAGCCGTGCCAGCAGTTCCGGCAGCACGATCGGCTTCTTCACATAATCGACGCCGCCGGCGGCGAGGCCATCGATGACGTTTTCGGTTTCGGAAAGGCCGGTCATGAAGATCACCGGCACCCGCGCCAGGGCTGGATCGGCCTTGATGCGGCGCGTGGTCTCGAACCCGTCGATGCCGGGCATCATCGCATCCATCAGCACCAGATCGGGCAGTTCGGCGGCCAGGCTGCCCAGCGCGGTCTCGCCATCGCGGGCAATGCGCACGGCATAGCCTTCGCCTTCCAGCGTATCGGTAAGGAAGCGCAGCGAATCGGGCGCATCATCCACCACCAGGATGGTGGCGCGGGCCGGTTCGGTCATGGTGTCTGCTCCCCTTCGA
This sequence comes from Sandarakinorhabdus sp., assembly GCA_025458465.1. GTDB lineage: Bacteria > Pseudomonadota > Alphaproteobacteria > Sphingomonadales > Sphingomonadaceae > Sandarakinorhabdus. The sequence goes on from JALOSK010000122.1 coordinate 3,252, forward strand.
TCTGCGCCCCGTTCGTATCGCCGGGTTGCTGCTGCGCCAACAGTTTCTGGAAGGCGGCAAGATCATAATCATCCAGCGCCGCCGTCAAGCGGGCAACCAGTGGCGCCGACTGCGGCACCGCTTCGGCCAGCGCCAGCAGCGCCGACGTCAGGCCGCGCACATGCCCCGTCCGCGCCAGCCGTGCCAGCTCGGCCAGATGGTCGCGCGCCGCTTCGGGCAGGGTCACCTCCCCGGTTTCGGCGTGGGCGATGCCTTCATATTCCCACACCAGGCCCAGTTGCCGGGCCAGCATGGCGAACAGCAACTGCTGATCCACCGGCTTCAGCACGAAGCCATCATGCTGCCCCTCGCTGCCCACCAGTTCGGCGGCGTTGCCCGATGCCATCAGGATGCGGATCTCGCGCCCGAAGCGTTCGCGCAGCCGCGCTGCCACATCCCAGCCGTTGAGGCCGGGCATGGACACATCCAGCAACACCAGATCGGGCCGCCCCAGTTCGGCGAGCGACAACGCCGCCCCGCCAGAGCCCGCCACGAACAGGTTGAAGCCGATGGGGCGGAGCAATTCCTGCCACAGGGCCAGCTGCCCCGGATCGTCATCAACCGCCAGGATGGTGCGGCGCCGGCCTTCATAGCCGATGGGCAGGCCCTTCACATCGGCCTGCGGCGCGGTGTTGGGCTGCGGCAACAACACGCGCAGCACGAACCGGCTGCCCTGCCCAACGGCGCTGTTCACGGTGATCTCGCCGCCCATGATCTGGGCCAGCATCCGTGACAGGGCAAGGCCCAGCCCGATGCCCGGCGCGACGCCGCTGGCCCGGCCGGCGCCTCTGTCGAACGGCATGAAGATGCGTTCCTGTTCATCGGGCGCGATGCCGATGCCGGTGTCCGCCACCTCGAATTCGGCCACCATCGATCGGTACCGCACCGTCAGTGTCACCGAACCATGCGCGGTATATTTGATGGCGTTCGACAGCAGGTTGATCAGCACCTGGCGCAGGCGACGTTCATCGGCCAGCACCCACGTCGGCAGGGTGGGCGCCGCCTTGTAGGCAAAGTCGAGCCCCTTGTTGCCGGCCTCGATCCGGAACATTTCCGCCACCTGTTCCAGCAAGGCCCGAAGCGCCACCGTCTCGCGGTTGAGCTTGAGCACACCTGCCTCGATGCGACTGATGTCGAGCAGGCCTTCCACCAGATCAGCCAGATGTTCGGAGGAGCGGCGGATGATGCGCCCGGCTTCGGTGGGCGCGATGGCGGCGCCCCGTTCCAGCAGCTGGGCATAGCCGTGGATGGCATTGAGCGGCGTGCGGATCTCGTGACTGAGGCCCATCAGGAACTGCGTCTTGGCAAGGTTTGCCGCCTCGGCCGCATCGCGCGCCTGCGTCATCGCCGCCAACCGTGCTTCCGTCTCGGCGTCCATTCTTCCCCTTCCGCCGCTGCGCACTTCGTGCAGTTGCAAATCACGCCGCCACAGGCAAGAGCAGGCACGTGCAGGATTGTTAAGGAGAGCAAGATGAAGGCGGCGTGGACATCGGTGATCATGGTGCTGGCAGCAGCGCCGGCAAATGCGCAGGCAGCGCGCCCGGCCGCCCCGCCCGTGGGCGTGGCCGAAGCCAACACCGCCGCCGCGCTGGCGCGCATCGAGGCGCTCAACCCCAAGCTGAACGCGGTGATCGCGGTTGATCCCACCGCCCTCGATCAGGCGCGCGCGATGGACAGGCGCCGCATGGTGCGCGGGCCGCTGTTCGGCCTGCCAATCCTGGTGAAGGACAATGTGGAGATGGCCGGGCCGCTGCCCACCACCGCCGGCAGCCTGGCCCTGAAAGACAATGTGACCAATCGCGATGCGCCGTTCATCGCCCGCCTGCGCGCCGCCGGCGCGGTGCTGATCGGCAAGGCCAATCTTTCGGAATGGGCCAATATCCGGTCAACCGACTCCATTTCGGGCTGGAGCGCGACGGGCGGGCAAACCCGCAACCCGCACGCCCTGACGCGCAACAGCTGCGGATCATCATCGGGCAGCGGCGCGGCGGTTGCGGCGCAGATGGTCGATGCCGCGATCGGCACCGAAACCGATGGCAGCATCACCTGCCCCGCCGCTGTCAACGGCATCGTTGGCCTGAAGCCCACCGTGGGCCTGGTCAGCCGCACCCACGTGGTGCCGATCAGCCACAGCCAGGACACCGCCGGGCCGATGACGCGCGATGTGGAAACCGCCGCGCGGCTGCTTACCGCGATGGCCGGCAGCGACCCTGCCGATCCGGCCACCAAGGAGGCCGATGTCCGCAAGACCGATTATGTCGCCGCGCTCAAGCCCGGCGCGCTGAAGGGCGCCCGCATCGGGGTGGCGCGCTTTGCCGCCGGCTGGCACCCCGGCGTTGATGCCCGGTTCGAAGCCGCGCTGGCGGTGCTGAAGCGCGAAGGCGCGGTGCTGGTGGAGATCACCAAGGGCGCTGACCGGCGGGTTATCGGCGAAAACGAGCGCAAGGTGCTGATGACCGAGTTGAAGGCAGACTTGAACGCCTATCTCGCCACCACGCCCGCCACGGTGAAAACCCGCACGCTGGCCGATCTGATCGCCTTCAACAAGGCCAACGCCGCCGCCGAAATGGGCCTGTTCGGACAGGACCAGTTCGAAACGGCAGAGGCCACCAAGGGGCTCACCGATCCCGACTACATCAACGCCCGCGAAACCTCGCTGCGTCTGGCCGGCAAGGAAGGGATCGACCGGATGCTGGCCGAAGCCAAGGTGGAGGTGATCGTGGCCCCCACCGCGCCGCCGGCCTGGTTCATCGATCCGGTGAATGGCGATCAGGCAACCTTCGGCGG
>JALOSK010000123.1 GCA_025458465.1 Sandarakinorhabdus sp.
CACCAGCAGATCGGGCCGCGCGGCCTTCAGTTCATGGCGCCGCTCCATCAGCGCGGCCAGCGTTTCGGCAGTGGTGGCGCGGCTGCCCATCTGCAGCGCCGCAAGCCGCGCGGTTCCGGTGGGAATGGTCATGCAGCCTCCAGTCGTTCCAGCGCCCAGCGCGCCGCATCGGCCAGCACCGGATCATCACTGGTCAGATGCGCCCGCACCGCCGGAACCAGATCGGATTGTCCACTGTTTCCAGCGGCATAAAGGCAGTTTCGCAGAAACCGCTTCACCCCGATCCGCTTGATCGCAGAACCGGAAAACAGCGCACGGAATGCCGTGTCATCCAGCGCCAGCAGGTCTGCCAGTTTCGGCGCGGTCAGTTCCGCCCGGGGCAGGAAGGCCGGTTCCTCCGTGGCCTGGGCGAAGCGGTTCCACGGGCACACCGACAGGCAATCATCACAGCCATAGATACGGTTGGCCAACGGTTCCCGGAACTCCACCGGAATGGGGCCGGCGTGTTCGATGGTCAGGTACGCAAGGCAGCGCCGCGCATCCAGCCGGTAGGGCGCCGGAAAGGCGTTCGTCGGGCAGGCCGTCTGGCAGCGGGTGCAGCTGCCGCAGCGATCCGCATGCGGCGCATCCGGTTCAAGATCGAGCGTGGTGTAGATGGCGCCAAGGAACAGCCAGCTGCCGTGCCGGCGCGACACGAGGTTGGTGTGCTTGCCCTGCCAGCCCAGCCCGGCCGCAGCGGCCAGCGGCTTTTCCATCACCGGGGCGGTGTCGACAAATACCTTCACGCCCGCAGCATCCGGCCCGCCCGCCTCTGCCACCAGCCAGCGGGCCAGCGCCTTCAGCCGTTTCTTGATCAGATCATGATAATCGCGGTTCCAGGCATAGACGCTGATGACGCCGGTATCGCCCACCCCCGCCAGCCTCAACGGATCCAGCGGCGGCGCATAGCTGGTGCCCAGCATGATGACGCTGTTCACCGCTGGCCACAGGCCACGTGGGCTGGCGCGTTCATCGGCGCGGCTTTCCATCCAGATCATGTCGCCGTGGCAGCCATCGGCCAGCCATTGCCGCAAGCGCTGGGCGGCCTCTGGCACTGCATCGGCGCGGGTGATCCCCAGATCGGCAAAGCCCAGCCGCTGCGCCTCGGCTGCCAGCGCGGCCTTCAACCCGGCGCTCAGCTGAGCGTGTTCAGCCAATCGACCACCATCGCGGCCACGCGGCCTTCCAGTTCGCCCCAGAACAGCCAATGCGGGGCGCCGGGCAGTTCGTGATAATCCACGCGGCCGCCATTGCCGCCGTTCAGGTTGCGGGCTGTTGCCCGGGCGATCCCCGGCGGCGTGATGCGATCATCCGTGCCCACCAGCACCAGCGCCGGCTGCGACAGGCGGGCATATTCAACGCGGGTGACACTGCCGAACAGCGGCGGCAGCGCCATTTCGGCCAGCACACGGCCCGAATCCCACACCAGCGCGGCGATTTCGGCGGCGGTTTCGGCCTCGGGGACGCCATTGAAGATGCCCCAGCGCGCGCCGGCTTCGTCACACAGGGTCGGACGTTCCCACCAGCCCCATTTCAGCACGACATTCTTCAGTGTGCGCACCGGATCAAGGCCGGGAGACTGGCTGTTGGCCGCGGCCGCCGGTGACAGCAGCACCAGGCCGGCATGGGGCACCCGCAGCGCCACCAATTGCGCCAGCAGACCGCCCATCGAATGACCGAGGATGACCGGAGGCGTGCCCAGCTTGCCGGCTTCGGCAACGAGGAAATCGACATAGGCGGTGATCGACAGGGACCCCAGCGCCTCTGGCGGCGGCAGGCTGGCCGGGCGGTCATGGAAGGGCAGCACCGGCGCGTGCGTGGCATGGCCGGCGGCTTCCAGAACAGGGCGCAGCCGATCGAATGTGGCCGGGGTGGACCACATGCCGTGGATCAGCAGGATGGGCGGTTTCAGCACACCACCCCGGTCGACGCCAGCACGCCCAACGTCACGATGTCGGACGCCGAACTGCTCATCGGCACGATCTGAACAGGCCGCGCCATGTTGACCAGCATCGGGCCAACAACGCGCAGGTTCGCGACTTCCTTGATCAGCTTGGCGGCGATGTTGGCACTGTGCAGTCCGGGCATCACCAGCACGTTGGCCGGGCCGGAAAGCCGGCTGAACGGATATTGCGCCCGCATCGCCGGATTGAGCGCCACGTCGGCCGAAAGCTCACCTTCATATTCGAAGCCCACCTGCCGGGCATCGAGCAGTTGCACCGCCTCGCGCACATTGTCGACAATGCTGCCGCGCGGGTTGCCGAAGTTGCTGTAGGACAGGAAGGCCACCCGCGGTTCCACGCCCAGGCGGCGCGCGACGGCGGCGGTTTCCACCGCGATATCGGCAAGCAGCGCGGCATCGGGGCGTTCGGTCACCGTGGTATCGGCGATGAAGATGGTCTGCTGCTTGCCCACCAGCATGTGGATGCCGAACGGGCGGCGTTCCGGCACCGGATCGATCACCGTGCGCACCTGGCGATAGGTGGTGGCAAAGTTGCGGGTGACGCCGGTGAGCATCAGGTCCGCCTCTCCCATCGCCACCAGCAGCGCGCCGAAGATATTGCGCTCGTGGTTGACCATGCGCTGCACGTCGCGGTGCAGCATCCCGCGCCGCTGCAGCCGTTCATAGAGATATTCCACCATCCTGGGCACCAGCGGCGAGATGGAGCTGTTGTGGATCTCGAATTCGTCGGGATCGGCGCCAAGCCGGGTCAGGCCCTCGCGCACCGGCGCCTCGCGGCCCACCAGCACGGGCGTGCCGTAACCGGAATTGCGCCAGTTCACGGCGGCGCGCAGCACCACGTCCTGCTCGGCCTCGGCAAACACTGCGCGGCGCGGCCGACTCTGGGCGCTTTCGATGGCGCCCTGCAGGATCGACGTGGTGGGATTGAGCCGGCCACGCAGTTCCTGGCGATAGGCGTCTTCATCGAAGAACGGCTTGCGCGCCGCGCCCGATTCCATCGCCGCCTTGGCAACGGCGGTGGGGATATGTTCGATCAGGCGCGGATCGAAGGGAGCCGGAATGATATATTCGGGGCCAAAGGTGCGCGCCTTGCCGCCATAGGCCGCCGCCACTTCATCGGGCACCGGCATGCGCGCCAGGCTGGCGATGGCATTGGCTGCCGCCAGCTTCATCTCTTCGTTGATCGCGGTGGCCCGCACATCCAGCGCACCCCGGAACAGATAAGGGAAGCACAGCACATTGTTGACCTGGTTGGGATAATCGCTGCGCCCGGTGGCGACGATGGCATCGCTGCGCACCTTGTGCACTTCCTCGGGCGTGATTTCCGGATCGGGGTTGGCCATGGCAAAGATGATCGGATTGGCCGCCATGCTGGCCACCATCTCAGGGGAAACCGCGCCCTTCTGCGAAAGGCCCATGAACACGTCGGCGCCCACCATCGCCTCTTCCAGGCTGCGCGCGTCGGTGACGGCGGCGTGGGCGGATTTCCACTGGTTCATGCCCTTTTCGCGGCCCGTGTAGATCACGCCCGAGGTGTCGCACATGATGACGTTCCGCACGCCATAAAGCTTGATCAGTTCGGTGCAGGCGATGGCGGCCGCACCGGCGCCATTGACCACCATCTTCACGTCTTCCGGCTTGCGGCCCGTCAGGTGCAGCGCGTTGATCAGGCCGGCAGCGGCCACGATGGCGGTGCCGTGCTGGTCATCATGAAAGACCGGGATCTTCATCCGTTCCTTCAGGGCGCTTTCGATGATGAAGCATTCGGGCGCCTTGATGTCTTCCAGGTTGATGCCGCCAAACGAAGGCTCCAGCACCTCCACTGCGGCGATGAAGCGCTCAACGTCTTCGGTGGCCACTTCCAGATCGATGGAATCGATGTCGGCAAAGCGCTTGAACAGCACCGCCTTGCCTTCCATCACCGGCTTTGACGCCAGCGCGCCCAGATTGCCCAGGCCCAGGATCGCGGTGCCGTTGGAGATGACGGCCACCAGATTGCCCTTGATCGTGTAATCATAGGCACTGTCCGGATCGGCGGCGATGGCGCGCACCGGGGCGGCGACACCCGGCGAATAGGCCAGCGACAGATCGCGCTGCGTCGCCATCGGCTTGGAGGCAACGATGTCGATCTTCCCGGCCTTGCCGCGGCGGTGATAGTTCAGGGCCTCGCGGTCACCGAAATCCTGATCGGTGCCGGGCGTTTCGTGCTTTTTCGTCATTGCCTGTGTCGCCTTGCTGGAATGGCATCGATAGGATTGTGGCAGCAACTGGGCAAGAACTTATCCATGGGCAGTTCCGCCCCCTTTGCGCCTGCGTCACCGGCGCGCTATCGCTGCAGGCGTGACTGCCGCCTCCCCCATGATCGCCCAATATCTGGCCATCAAGGCGCAAGCCGACGTGGCTGCGCCGGGCAGCCTGCTGTTCTTTCGCATGGGCGATTTCTATGAACTCTTCTTCGACGACGCCGCTGCTGCCGCCGCCACGCTCGACATCGCGCTGACCAGGCGCGGCGAACATGCCGGCCAACCCATCCCGATGTGCGGCGTACCCGTGCACGCGCACGAGAATTATCTGGCCCGCCTGATCCGCGCCGGCCACCGCGTGGCGATTGCCGAACAGGTGGAAGACCCGGCCGAAGCGAAAAGGCGCGGCTCCAAATCGGTGGTGGCCCGTGCCATCACCCGCATCGTCACGCCCGGCACCGTCACCGAAGCCGGCCTGCTGGAACCGCGCCGCGCCAACTGGCTGGCAGCCATCACGGTTGATGGCCAAGCCGCCGGGCTGGCCTGGGTCGATCTGTCCACGGGCGCCTTCCACACCCGCGCCGGCAGTGTCACGGAACTCAAGGCGGAACTGGCCCGGCTGGCGCCCGCCGAAACACTGGTGCCCGAAGGCAGCGGGCTGGCCGGCCTTGCCCGCCCGGCCGCGGATTTTTCCGCTGCGCGCGCCGAAGCCACCCTGAAATCGCGCTTCGGCGTCGCCACGCTGGATGGCTGGGGCGATTTCAGCCGGGCCGAACTGGCGGCGGCCGGCGCCTGCCTTGCCTATGCGCAGGAAACCGCGCGGGCTTCTGCCCCCCTCATCCTGCCGCCGCGCCGCGAACTGCCGGGCAGCACCATGGCCATCGATGCCGCCACCCGCGTCAGCCTTGAATTGCAGCGCGGCGCCAGCCGCCACAGCCTCGAAGCCGCCATCGATGCCACGGTCACCGCCTCCGGCGCCCGGCAGCTGGGGGCCGACATCGCGGCCCCGCTCACCGATCCGGCCGCCATTGCCGCCCGGCTCGACATGGTCGGCTGGTTCCATGCCGATCCCCTCACCCGCGCCGCCACCCGCGACACGCTTGCCGGCCTGCCCGATATCGCCCGCGCGCTTGCCCGCATTGCGGTGGGGCGCTGGTCCCCGCGCGATCTGGGACAACTCGGCACCGGCCTCGCGCTGGCACTGCAATTGAAGGCCGCCCTCGCCGCCCGTGATGCCGCGCCGCCGGCGCTGCTGGCCGAAACCCTTGCCCGCATCGGCCTGGGGCTGGGCGGATTGGTCGAACAACTGGCGCGCACGCTGGTGGATGAACCGCCCATCGAACTGCCCGGCGCCATCCGCCCCGGCTTCGATGCCGCGCTGGATGCCCTGCGCGACACCGCCCGCGATGGCCGCAGCGCGGTGGCGGCGCTGGAAGCCCGCCTGAAGGCCGAAACCGGCATCGCGGCACTGAAGATCCGCCACAACAATGTGCTGGGCTATCATATCGAAGTGCCGGCCCTGCGCGCCGATCCGCTGCTGCGCGCCGACAGCGGCTTCATCCACCGCCAGACGATGGCGGGCGCCGTCCGCTTCTCGTCACCGGAACTGGGCGAACTTGCCACCCGCATCGCCCAGGCCGCCGATCATGCGCTGGCCGCCGAAGCCGCGCATCTGGAAGAACTGCGTGCCGCCGTCCTTGCCCTCACCCACGCCATTTCCGATACGGCCGCCGCGCTTGCCCGCCTTGATGTCGCCGCCGCGTTGGCCGAACTCGCCGCCAGCGAGAACTGGGTGCGCCCCACGGT
>JALOSK010000124.1 GCA_025458465.1 Sandarakinorhabdus sp.
GTGATGCTTTCATCCTTCATGTTGAACTTGCGATACTGGCCCTTCTGGAAGCCTTCCGGCCCGGCCACCACCATCGCGCCCAAGGCGTTGGTGCCCTGGATATGGCTGTTGTCATAGATTTCGATGCGCCCCGGCGGGCCATCCAGTTCGAAGATTTCGGCGAGTTCGCGCAACAGCCGCCCTTGCGTGGTGGTTTCCGCCCGGCGGCGCTGGATGGCTTCTTCCGCATTGCGCTGGGCCTGTTCCACCAGCTTCTTCGCCGGGCCCCGCTGGGCATGGCGGATGGCGACCTTGCGCCCGGCCTTTTCACCCAGCGCTGCGCCCAGCAGATCGGCTTCAGGCAGGCTGCGATCGAGCAGCAGTTCCTTCGGCGGCGGCAGTTCTTCGTAAAGCTGGGCCAGGAAGCTTTGCAGCACCTCGGCCTCGTCCACGCCTTCGGTGTGGCTGGGGAAAAAGCTGCGATGGCCCCAGTTCTGGCCGCCGCGGATGAAGAAGACCTGCACGCACACCGCGCCGCCATCGGTGGCCATGGCGATCACGTCGGCCTCGCTGGCGGCGCCTTCCGCGTTGATGGCCTGGCTGCCCTGGATGAAGGTGAGTGCCTTCAGCCGGTCCCGCAGCACGGCAGCGCGTTCGAAGTCCATCGCTTCGGCGGCCTCGGTCATCGCGCTGGCCAGTTTCTTCTGCGCCTCCTGCGTGCGCCCCGAAAGGAAGCCCTTCGCATCGGCGACCAGCTCGGCATAGGCGGCATCGTCGATGCGGCCGACGCATGGCGCCGAGCAGCGCTTGATCTGATAAAGCAGGCAGGGCCGGCTGCGGTTGGCGAAGAAACTGTCCGTGCAGCTCCTCAGCAGGAACACCTTCTGCAGCGCGTTCAGCGTGGCGTTGACCGCGCCGGCGCTGGCGAACGGGCCATAATAACTGCCCTTCGCCACCCGCGCGCCCCTGTGTTTGGAAATGCGCGGAAAATCATGATCTTCGCGCAACAGGATGAAGGGGAAGCTCTTGTCGTCGCGCAGCAGCACATTGTAGGGCGGCCGATGCCGCTTGATCAGCTGCGCTTCCAGCAGCAGGGCTTCGGCCTCGCTGTTGGTGGTCACGATCTCCATGGCGCGCGTCTGCGCCACCATGCGCTGCAGCCGGCGGGGCAGGCGGGCAACCTGCGTGTAATTGGTCACCCGGTTCTTCAGCGTGCGCGCCTTGCCAACATACAGCACGTCGCCGCCGGCATCGAGCATGCGATAGACGCCGGGCCGCAGCGGCAGCGTCTTCACGACGCGGCGGATGGTCTCCACGCCCAGATCGAGATCGGGCGTGTCCTTGCCGCGCACGGCATAGGTCTGGCTCTCTTCCGAGAAACGGTCGGGCGGCGTGTCGGTCATCCTGCCGCTGGCGATAGCCGGCCTGTCATTGCGAATCCACAGATGGCTGCTATCGCGCGACCATGATGATCACCCGCCTGCTCGCCCTGTCCGCCGCCCTGCTGCTGGCCGCCTGTGCCGGGAACGCGCCCCCGCCAGCCCCACCGCCGCCCCCACCGGCAACGGTGCAGGCGCCGGCCAACCCGGTGATCCTGATTTCCGTCGATGGCTTGCGGGCCGATTATCTGCAGCGCGGCCTGACGCCCAACATCAATGCGCTGGCCAGCAGGGGCGTCACCACGCCGGCGATGCGGCCCAGCTTTCCTTCGCTCACCTTCCCCAACCACTACACGCTGGTGACGGGCCTGCGGCCCGATCATCACGGCATCGTCAACAACAACATGCAGGATCCCGAACTGGGCCGCTTTGCCCTGTCCATCCGGGAAGCCGTGGAAGAACCACGCTGGTGGAATGGCGGTGAACCGATCTGGGTGACCGCCGAACGCGCCGGCATCCCCACCGCCACCATGTTCTGGCCGGGCAGCGAGGCGGCGATCCGCGGCGTGCGTCCGCGCCGCTGGCTGAAGTTTGATGGCAAGATGCCCAACACCGCCCGCGTGGACCAGTTGCTGGCCTGGATGGACGAGACCACGCGCCCCGGTTTTGCCACCCTCTATTTCGACACGGTTGATCACGACGGCCATGAATATGGCCCGGATTCGCCGCAGGTGAACGCCGCCGTGGCCGAGGTTGACGGCCAGATCGGCCGGTTGCTGGCTGGCCTGAAGGCGCGCGGCATCACCGCCAACATCATCCTGGTCGCCGATCACGGCATGGCGCAGGTGAGCGATGATCGCCGCATCTTCCTGAACGGTCTGCTCGATCCGGGGCTGTTCACGCTGGTGCATGGCGGTGCCGTTGCCGGTCTCAATCCGCTGCCCGGCCGTGAGCCGGCCGTGAAGGCCGCATTGTTGGCCCCGCACGATCACATGCAATGCTGGGAGAAGGCCAAGATCCCGACCCGCCTGCATTTTGGCAGCCATAAGCGCGTGCCGGCCATCATCTGTGCCGCCGAACCGGGCTGGATGATCTGGCTGTCGCCGCCGCCGGCAGACCGCCAGATGAGCCCGCTGGGCGGCATGCATGGCTATGATCCGGCGCATCCCACCATGGCGGCCGCCTTTGTCGCCGCCGGCCCGGCGTTCAAGCCCGGCCTGGTGCTGCCGGCGTTCGACAATGTCGATGTGCACCCGCTGCTGCTGCGCCTGCTGGGCCTGCCGCCGATGCAGACCGATGGCAATGATGCCACACTCGCCCCCACGCTGGTTGCACCGGCTTCGCCAAGGCGCTAACCCGCCGCCATCTCTGGCAGGATTTTGCGATGGGCAGTGAACTCACGCTGTGGGTGCGGGATGTGGAAGTGCCCGTGCTCACTGGCATCTATTCGGAAGAAACCGGGCGGCCGCAGCCATTGCGGATCAGCGTGGAAGCCACGCTGGATGCCCAGCCGGCCTATGGCCCGGACACGCCACTGGCCGCCTCGCGCAATTATCTCGATCTGAAGGGTGCCATCACCGCCATTTCCACCGATGGCGTGCACTACACGCTGGTCGAATCGGTGGCCGATACCATCATCCGCCGCCTGCTGGCGCTGGATCCGCGCATCTCGGCGGTGGAGGTGGAGGTGCACAAGCTGGCGATCAGCGAGGCCGGCGAGGCCATCGGCATCACGCTGAAGCGGACGCGCGGCTGATGCCGCCGCTGGCCCTGGTGACGGCTGGCACCCGGCGCGTGGGGGCGGCGATCGCAGCTGAACTGGCGCGCGCCGGCTGGCGGCTGGCGCTGCATGCCCGTGCCGATGCCACGCTGGCGCCCGAACTGGCGGCGGTGCTGACGGAAACTGGCGTGGCGCACCATTGCTTCCTGGCCGATCTGGGCGAGACGGCCGAAGTGGATCGGCTGTGGGCCGAGGTTGCGGCGTGGGGCGGCGTGCCGGCGCTGGTGGTCAACAACGCCTCGCTGTTCGGAGACGACACGGCGGCCACGGCGACGGCGCAGTCGATCCGCCGGCACCAGGCGGTCAATTGCCACGCGCCGGTGCAGCTGACACGACTGCTGTGGCGTGACACGCCCGCTGGCGCACAGGCGGCATCGGTGCTGCTGCTCGATCAGCGCATTGCCCAGCCACATGGCGACCAGTTCGCCTACACGCTGTCGAAACTGGCGCTGGCGGGCGCCTTGCCGTTGCTGGCGCGCAGCCTGGCGCCCAAGGTGCGGGTGAACGGCGTTGCGCCGGGGCTCACCCTGCCCACGGCGGACTATACCCCCGCCCAGATGCAGCGGCTTGCCGACGCGATGCCCCTGCAACGCCTGCCCGATCCGGCGGCCGTGGCCAGCGCCGTTGCGTGGCTGGCCGGTGCGCAGACGGTGACGGGGCAGACCATCTTCGTCGATGGCGGCGCCCACATGCACAGTTACGATCGCGATTTCGTGGCGCTGGAACGGGATTAGCCCGTCGGATCAGCCTGTTCTGCCGCACGGCCCCAGGCTGGCCATCGCGTCCTGCCAGTCCTTCGCCAAGGCAGGATCGCCGCCGCCCGCCTGCGCCGGCAGCCGGGCCGGCAGCGCGCAAGCCAACCTGTACCAGAGCAAGGTGCCCGGTTCGACCCTCTGGGCCGATTCGTCGATGATGTCGCCGCGCGCGATCAGCACGCGGCGGGCTTCGCCGGGACGATTCTGCACCACCAGCGTGGCCGGCTTGCCGTCGCTGGTGGACAGGAAGAACTGGCTTTCGCTCTCGCCGGGGATGGTGCCGGTGGCGCGGAAGCCGTTGGTGATGCCGCGCACCTCCGGCACCTGGCCGCTGCGGGCATCCCGGGCCACGGCGCGCACCGTTTCGGCCATCGCGTCATCCCATGGCTGTTGCGCCCGGCGGCTGGCCAGCCGGGCAACGCCGCCGGGGCTTGGCGTGTTCAGGAACACCAGCGTGTCCAGGTTGCGCACGGCTGGTGCGCGGCCCCGCGAATCCACAGGGGCATCCCAGGCCCAGGTCAGCGTGCCCGGCACCGATGCTGGCGCGACCAGCACATTGGCCACCTGCGCCGTCACCAGCACGCGCACCCGGCCGGGTGCGACATCTGGTGCCTGCTTTTGTGACAGGGTGCGGGTGCGGGTGATGGTGGCGCGCACGATCACCGGGCTGGCCACCGCCAGTTCGGCCACATCGGCAAAGCTGGCCAGCCGGTCTGGCGACGGCGCGGCTTCCTGGGCCATGGCGACACCGGAACCGGGCGCAATCGTGGCAAGAATCAGGCAGATGGGCAGAATCAGACGGGGCATGGATGCATGGTAGCGGGGCAGGGGCGCCGCCGGCAACCTTTGCGCCAAAGGCCTCGCCACCCTCGGCAAAGCGGTAGGGAACAAACGCCGTCCAGCGCCGCCTTTCCTCTGGGGCAATCAACGTAGCGCGGCGAACTCTGGCCGGAATGTGGCAAAAAGCCGGTTGCGGCCCCAAGCGGCTTGCGGCTAAGGGGCGAGACGAGGGAACGGCGCAGGGTTGAGGGGGGTCCTCTGTCCGCGGCTATTCCTGACGAAGAGGGAGTGCCAGTCCAGCCATGTCGTACATGGACGCACCTGCGATGAGCAAGAACCGGCAGATCGCGCTGGGCGCGGTCGTCGTTCTGCACATCCTGCTTGGCTATGCCATTGTTTCCGGCTTCGCCATTTCGGTGGTGAAGAAGATCGTGGAACCGCTTGAAGCGGTGAACGTGAAGGAAGAGGCGCCGCCGCCGGATGAACCGCCGCCGCCGCCGCCGAAGGAAGTCGAAATTCCGCCTTATGTGCCGCCACCCGAGGTGACGGTGCAGTCGGAAGCCCCGGCGCCGACGATCACCACCCAATCCACCGTGTCGACGCCGGATCCGCCCCGTGTGGCGCCGCCGGCGCCGCCAGCACCGCCGGCCCCGCCGGCCGTTGCCCCGACACCGGCGACGCCGCGTGGCCGTGGCAACGTCATCAGCACCGACGATTATCCCAGCGCCTCGCGTGCTGCGGAGGAAGAAGGTGTTGTGCGCGTGTCCTATGTGGTGGGCACCGATGGCCGCGTGAGCGAATGCCAGACCGTGCAGACGAGCGGGTTCAAGCGGCTTGATGATGCGGCCTGCAGCATCATCATGCGCCGCTGGCGGTTCAACCCGGCCACCCGTGACGGGCAGCCGGTGGTGGAACGCAAGACACAGCCGATCCGCTGGAAGCTGGAAAACTGATCATAACCAACAGGAATTCGGCACAGCGCACGCGCCGCGCCGGGCAACCATAACCGAGGGAAGAAGACAATGCAGACCGAAGCCGCCGAAAATCCTTATGGCCTTATGGCCGCCCTGGAACAGGGGGGCATCATCGCCTGGGCCGTGTTCGGCCTCCTGGTGTTCATGTCGCTCTACAGCTGGTTCATCATCATCACCAAGTTCCTGGATCAGAAGAAGATCATGGCGGAAGCCGCCGAGCTGGAAAAGAAGTTCTGGACCGCGACCGATCTGAAATCCGGCGCTGCCAAGCTCGACAAGAACTCGCCGTTCCGTCAGATCGTTGATGACGGCCTGCGCGCTTCGGATCACCACGAAGGCCGCCTGACCGACAAGATCGATCAGCACGAGTGGGTGACGATGGCCCTGAACCGT
>JALOSK010000125.1 GCA_025458465.1 Sandarakinorhabdus sp.
CCGGTCTTCACCAGGCTGCCGGCACCACTGATGTCACCATTGAGCTGCAGCGTGCGGCCATTGCCGGCAAGGGCGGTCAACGCCGCACCCAGCACGATGTCATTGTCCAGGGCTTGCGTGCCCGCGCTGGCGCTCAACGTGCCAGCGCCCGCAACAGTGATCACGCCGCTGCCCAGCGCATTGTTCGAACCGATCGCGATACCCCCTTCCAGAAGGGTGATCGGCCCGGTGGCGGTGGTCGCGGCCAATGCCGGATCGGCGTTGGTGAAGGTCTGCGTGCCGGTGCCGGTCTTGATGATGCCCAGATCGCCCTGCAGCGCCCCGGAGAAGAGCCGGTTCACATCGGTATCGATGGTGAGCACCGCAGCACCGCCGGTGCTGGTGATCGCCGCCCGGCTGCTGCCCGAGAGGCCCGCAACCGCGTTGTTGAAGCCGCCCAGATCGACAACCGCAACGACACCCGCCGGCCCGCCAACCGAAAGCAGGCTGCTTGCCGACAGCGCCGTGGTCGAACCGGCCAGCAGCGTGCCGTTGGTAACCGAGGTGGTGCCGCTGTGGGTGTTCACGCCGGAGAGCGTGAGCACGCCAAGGCCGTCCTTGCGGAAGGACAGGATACCCAGGCTATCGGTCAGGTTGCCGGCATAGGTTTCGGCAACGGCGATATTGGCGCGCAGCGCGCCGTTGGTGATTTCGGTGGCGCCATTGATCGGCGCACCGGCAAAGCCGGTGACCGTCAGCGGTCCGCCGCCCAGATCGAAAACCTGCGCGGTCGCCGGCGCAAGGGCCGTGCCCGACAGCATTGCGGCAATCAGCGAAAGAGCAACGCCGCGGCTGGCGGCCGCCTTGAAGACGCCGCGGCCGGCAGACGTCTTGAAGACAAGCGAGGAATTGCGATGGCCCATATACACCCCCAAAGAACCCAAATGGTCTGAATCCAGTGTGCAGAAATAGCCGATTGCCACGCCAATGCAACCGGCCAAAACGTCGAAACTTGTGAACAGTTGCACCGGAATCACACTGAATCCGGCTGATTTTCCGGGCGGGCTGTTGCGGCCCATGGTTGTGCCGCCACAAATGCCTCCACCGCCAGCAGTCGCGGCCACGCATCCAGCGCGAGCCCGAAGCGCCGGGCGTTGAACAAATGCGGCACCACGCACAGATCGGCCAGTGTCACCATGTCGCCAAACAGGCAGGCGCCGCCATGGCGGGCGGCGAACGCCTCCAGCGTGGCCAGCCCTTCGGCCATCCAGTGATGCAGCCAGCGGGTCACGGCGGCATCATCCTGCCCCATTTCGGCCTTCAGCCAGCGCTGCACGCGCAAATTGCCCAGCGGGTGGACATCGGCGGCAATCACCAGCGCCGCGCCGCGCACCAGCGCGCGCGATGCCGGATCGGCCGGCAGCAGCGGCGGCGACGGAAACGCTTCGTCGAGATATTCCATGATCGCAAGGCTTTGGGTGAGCACCGCCGGGCCATGCCGCAGCACCGGCACCAGCCCCTGCGGGTTCAGCGCCTTGTGCGGCGCATCCTGCTGCGCCCCCGCCAGCAGGTTGACCGGGACATGGGCGGCATCAAGCCCTTTCGCCGCCAGCGCCAGCCGCACCCGCCAGGCCGCCGTGGATCGCCAGTATCCATGCAGGACCAGGGGCGCCACCACCCGTTCAGTCCCGCTTGAACGGGTTCTTGCCGCCCCGGAAGTTCAGTCGGATCGGCAGGCCGCGAAAATCCAGATCATCGGCCAGGCTGTTGGCCAGATAGCGCTGCCAGCTTGCCGGCAGCGCGTCGGTCCGGTTGCCGAACACCACGAAGCTGGGCGGCCGCGTTGCCACCTGCGTGACATAGCGCAGCTTGATCCGCGTGCCCTTCGGCGCCGGCGGCGGATTGCGATCCAGCGCGGCTTCGAACCAGCGGTTGAGCGCGCCTGTGGACACCCGGCGCGACCAGCGGGCGCGGGTTTCGAAAGCGGCCTCGATCAGCGCGTCGAGCCCCTTGCCGGTGGCGCCCGAACAGGTGAGCAGCGGCACGCCCTTCACCTGGGAAAGCCCATCTTCCAGCGCCTTCTTCACGCCCTGGAACAGCTTGCTCTGATCATGGGCGGCATCCCACTTGTTGAGCGCGATGATGAGCGCCCGGCCTTCCGAAAGCACCTGATCGGCGATGCGCAGATCCTGCGATTCCAGCCCCAGCGTTGAATCCAGCAGCAGCACCACCACCTCGGCGAAATCGATGGCCAGCTTGCTGTCGGCCGCCGCCAGCCTTTCCACCTTCTCGGTGACCTTGGCGCGCTTGCGCAAGCCTGCAGTGTCCACCAGCCGGACCGGGCGCGCCACGCCGTCCCGCCCCGTCCATTCCCAATCGATCGCGATGGAATCGCGGGTGATGCCGGCTTCCGGCCCGGTCACCAGCCGCTGTTCGCCCAGCAGCCGATTGATGAGCGTGGACTTGCCGGCATTGGGCCGGCCGACGATCGCGAGCTTGAGCGGGCCTTCCGGCGCCGCGGCTTCCTCGTCTTCCGGCAATTCCGCGGCGGCGTCTTCGGGTGTCTGTGCGTCCGTCTCGTCCGTCGCTGGTTCGCCCTCCGGCTCCAGGTGCGGCTTCAGCGCCTGGTAGAGATCGGCAAGGCCCAGCCCATGTTCGGCCGAAAGGCCGACCGGCTCGCCAAGCCCCAGCGCATGGCCTTCGTTGATCCCGGTTTCGGCCTGCAGCCCTTCGGCCTTGTTGGCCACCAGCACCAGCGGCACGCCGCGGCGCCGCAGCCAGGTGGCGAAATGTTCGTCCAGCGGCGTCACCCCGGCGCGGGCATCATAGACCAGCAGGGCCACGGTGGCAGCAGCAGCGGCCGCCTCGGTCTGGGCGCGCATGCGGCCCGACAGGCTTTCGTCGCTGCCATCCTCGAAGCCGGCGGTGTCAACCGCCACGAATTCCAGATCGAACAGCCGCGCCGCGCCCTCGCGCCGATCGCGGGTAACACCGGGCTGATCGTCCACCAGCGCGAGGCGCCGCCCCACCAGCCGGTTGAACAGGGTGGACTTGCCCACGTTGGGCCGCCCCAGGATGGCGACGCGCGGCGCGTCGGGCGAAATGTCGAGGATGTTGCCAGTCATTGCCGCAGCGCCTTACCAGCGCGCCGCGATCAGCGATAGGCCGTCAACGTGCCATCATCGGTGAGGACATACAGGACGCCGCCCGCCACCACCGGCGGCAGATAGCCTGCCCCCGGCAATTCCAGCGTGGCCACCTTCTTGCCCTCATAGGGATCGAAGGCCACCAGTTCGCGGTTGGAACCGGCCACCCACAGTCGTTCACCGGCCAGCACCGGCCCAGCCCACTGGATCGGGCCCTTCTTGTTCTTGGGCTTGCGATACTGGTCCAGCCGGGCCACCCAGCGCACCTTGCCTTCGGCGCGGGTGATGCACAGCACCTCGCCCTCGATGGTGACGAGGTAGAGGAACTCGCCCGCCGCCCACGGCGTCCAGACGCTGGCGAAGTTGCGTTCCCACACCCGCGTGCCGGTTGCCAGTTCCAGCGAGACCATGCGGCCGCCGTGGCCCACCGCATAGACGCGGCCACGGTCGATCACCGGCGAGGCATCGATATCAGCCAGCGCCGCCATCGCGGTGGACCGGCCGGTGCGGGCAAGCTGGTCCTGCCAGAGGCTGCGGCCGTTTTCGGCACGCAGGGCATTCAATTCGCCGGAACAGAAGCCGACAACGATGGTGTCGAGCACGGCGGCCGGCGCGCCGGTGCCCAGGATGCAGGCCACTTCCACCGTGCCCGAAACGGTCCAGCTGGGCTCGCCGCTGGCCGCGTCCAGTGCGTGCAGCTGATTGTCCTGGGAAATGGCGAACACGCGATCGCCGGCCACGGTGGGGGCGCCGCGCAATGGCAGCACCAGTGCACGTTCCCACAATTTCTTGCCGGTCGCGGCATCGAAGGCCGCCGCAAGGCCCTGGCCGGTGGTCACGAACACACGGCCGCCGCCAAAGGACACGCCGCCGCCAAAGGCCGCGCGCGCATTGCGCTTTTCCATTTGCACCGCGGCCTGCCACAGCAACTGGCCGGTGGTGGCATCAAAGGCGCGCACTTCGGCTTCGGTGTCGATCGTGAACACCTTGCCATCGGCCACCACCGGCGCCGCGTTGAGACGCGCTGTGCCGCTGCTGCCCTTGCCGATGCTGGCCCGCCAGATCTGGCTGGGGTTCTGCGCCAGTTCCAGCTGGCCGCCCGCCTTGGACGGCGAACCGCCGGGCTGGGCCCAGGCAGCATTGCGTTCCGGCGGCGGCAGCACGATGGCGATGTTGCTCAGTTCGGGTTCGGCTTCGGCCTGGGTTTCGAAACTGAGGATGGGGATGCGTTCGCCCACCGTGGGGGTGCGCGGCTTGGCCTTCTTGAACATGCCGCAGCCGGACAGCGCCACGCTGGCGGCGAGCAGCAGCGCCAGGGCGCGGACGCCGCCGGTCGCTCTGGATGTGGCACGCGTCATCGTCACCCCGTCACCCTTCATTGTGCCGTTTCGCCCGCGGGCCGGGCGGGCAGCCCCAGCGCCGCCGGATCAACCCCGACCGCCACTGCCAGCTGCGCGGCGCGGCCACGCAGCGACGGGCTCATCGTCTCTTCCTTGACCATGGCGATCAGGATCGGCTTGGCCTGTTCGGGCTTGCCGTCCCGGATGTGGGCAATGGCCACCAGTTCGCCGGCCACGCCAAACCAGCCATTGCCCGGCACTGCCAGCGGCTTCAGCCGGGTCACCACGTCCGCCGGTTTCATCTGATCAAAGCCCACCCGCACCGCCTTCACGGTGGCGGCATCGCGGATCGGTTGCGGCAGGCTGGTGTCGCGCGCCACCGCTTCGTACAGGCCGCGCGCCTTCACCTTGTCGCCGCCCGCCATGGCATCATTGGCCAGCACCAGCCGGGCCAGCCCCGAATAGGCACCGGGGCCATCCCGCGTCATTGCTTCCAGCACCGGGCGGGCCTTGGCGCCTTCGCCCACTTCCAACTGTTCCATGGCACGCGTCAGCGCCTCGCCGGCTGCCCCGGCCGCCTTGGCCTGGCTGTCCTGCCACCACAGCCAGCCGGCCAGCGCCGCCAGCGCCAAGACCACGGCCGCGATGATCAGCTTGCCAAAGCGCTGCCACAGGCCGGCCAGTTGCGAGCGGCGATATTCGTCGTCCACCTCGCGCAGGAAGGCATCATCGGGCGTTGCTGGCGGTTTGGCGGGCGTGTTGGCCAAGGCGTTCGTGCTCCTCAATGGGCGGTTGCCACCGCCCGCATTGCCGGCGGGTGAATGCCCCAGCCAGCGTGATACGTAAAGCCTCAGCGATAGAGCTGGGCGTCGGTGGGAAACTCGCGCCGCCGCACACGCCCCGCATACTCCGCCGCCGCCGCCGTGATGCGGCCGGCCAGATCATCGAAGCGTTCGACAAAGCGCGGCACGCGTTCGAACATCCCCAGCATGTCGTCCACCACCAGCACCTGGCCATCGCAGGCCGGGGAAGCGCCGATGCCGATGGTGGGGCAGGCCACCGCGTTGGTGATCGCCACGGCCAATGGCTCCACCACGCCTTCCACCACCAGCGCGAAACAGCCGGCCTCGGCCACGGCCTTGGCATCGGCGAGGATCTTGGCCTGTTCGGCCTCGCTGCGGCCACGCGCGCCATAGCCGCCCAGCGCATTGACCGCCTGCGGCGTGAGACCCACGTGCGCCATCACCGGGATGCCGCGTTCGGTCAGGAACTTCACCGTGGGCGCCATCACCGCGCCGCCCTCCAGCTTCACGGCGGCTGCGCCGGTTTCGCGCAGCGCGCGCGACGCGGTGCGGAAGGCGGCTTCCGGGCTCTCCTCATAGGTGCCGAACGGCAGATCGATCACCACCACGCTGCGATAGCTGCCGCGCACCACGGCCGCGCCATGGGCGATCATCATGTCCAGTGTCACCTTCACCGTGGTGTCGAGGCCATAGATGACCTGCCCCAGCGAATCGCCCACCAGCAGCAGATCGCAATGCGGATC
>JALOSK010000126.1 GCA_025458465.1 Sandarakinorhabdus sp.
TGCTGGTGGGGGCGCCCTGGGCGGAAGACGGCAAGCTGTTCAACGTCATGGTGCTGCTGGATGGCGGGCGCATTGCCGGGCTCACGCGCAAGCATGAACTGCCCAACTATGGCACGTTCGATGAAAAGCGGGTGTTCGATGCCGGGCCGCTTCCAGGCCCACTGAATTTCCGCGGCGTGCGGGTGGGTGTGCCGATCTGCGAGGATATCTGGTTTCCGGCCGTGTGCGAGTGTCTGGCTGAAACCGGCGCCGAACTGCTGATCGCGCCGCACGGCAGCCCGTTCGAGGTGGGCAAGGGCGATCGCCGCCTGTCGGTGGCGGTGTCGCGCGTGACTGAAACCGGCTTGCCGCTGGCGTTCCTGAACCGCGTTGGCGGACAGGATGAGCTGGTGTTCGATGGCGCTTCGTTCGTACTGAACGGCAACCGCACGATGGCCCATCGCCTGCCCGATTGGGACGAGCATGTGCGCCTCACCCACTGGAGCCGCGGGCCAGATGGCTGGTCCTGCGCCAAGGGCGGCATCAGCCCAGCCGACGCCGATCCGGAAGACATTTACCACGCCATGCTGGTGGGCCTGCGCGATTATGTGAACCGCAACCGCTTCCCCGGCGTGGTGCTGGGGCTTTCGGGCGGCATTGATTCGGCGCTGTCCGCTGCCGTGGCGGTGGATGCGCTGGGCGCGGACCGGGTGTGGTGCGTGATGATGCCCAGCCCCTACACCAGCCAGGACAGCCTGGACCGCCGAATGCGCAGCGATGCTGGGTTGTCGGCTCGACACGGTGGGCATCGAACCGGCGATGCTGGCCTTCGATGCCATGCTCAGCCCCCTGTTCGAAGGCCGGCAGCGCGACATCACCGAGGAGAATATCCAGTCCCGCATCCGCGGCCTCACGCTGATGGCGCTGTCCAACAAGTTCGGCCCGATGCTGCTCACCACCGGCAACAAGAGCGAGATGAGCGTGGGCTATGCCACCATCTATGGCGACATGGCCGGTGGCTATTCCGTGCTGAAGGACCTGTACAAGACCACCGTGTTCCGCGTGAGCGAATGGCGCAACGCCCATCGCCCGCGCCTCGCGCTCGGCCCGGCGGGCCCGGTGATGCCCACGCGCGTCATCACCAAGCCGCCATCGGCCGAACTGCGCCCCGACCAGACCGATCAGGACAGTCTGCCCCCCTATGATCTGCTCGATCGCATCCTGATGGCGCTGGTGGAAGGGGAGAAATCCGCCAGCGAGCTGATCGCGGCCGGTCTGGATGCCGCCACCGTCACCCGTGTCGAACGGCTGCTGTATGTAGCCGAATACAAGCGCCGGCAGGCCCCGCCGGGCGTGAAGATCGGCAGCCGCAATTTCGGCCGCGATCGCCGCTATCCGATCAGCAACGCGTTCCGGACGTCCTGAGAACGTCGCCAATCTGCGACAATTTGGCCCAAAGGCAGCTGGATTGTACTTTTCTGGTGCAATGATAGCGTCACAAATAATTGGCCGTGACTTGCGGATGGGAGCCGCAGGCCGGTCAAGACTGGGGAGCAATCGTTAAATGTCGGCCTTGCCAGCGGACCACATCGCGTGGGCCTTGCTGGTTCAAGGGCCGCGTCTTGGGGAAGACAGCATGGCCGGGAACATGGTTTCGCGGATGGCCCTGGCGTGGGCTGCCGTTTTTTCTGCAACCACACTCAGCAGCGCCGCAGCAGCTCAGCAAGCCGCGCCGGAAGACAACAGCGCCGAAGACACCATCGTTGTTACCGGATCGCGCATTTCCGCTTCCGGATACACCGCACCAACGCCCGTAACGGTGGTGGGCGAAGAGATCATCCTGCGCGATGCCAAGGTATCGATTGGCGACACGATCCGCGAATTGCCTGCGGTGGGCGCATCGGCGTCACCCAACAACGGTTCTGGCGCCGGCAACATCGTTGGTGGCATCACAGGCCTCGATACCGTCAATCTGCGACAGCTTGGCGTCGTGCGCACCCTGGTGCTGCTCGACGGGCAGCGGGTGGTGCAATCCAACGTGACCGGGCAGGTGGATATCGGCACCATGCCGACCATTCTCGTCAAGCGCATCGACGTTGTCACAGGCGGTGCTTCGGCTGCATGGGGTTCGGATGCCGTGGCAGGCGTTGTGAACCTTGTGCTGAACCGGGAGTTCGACGGCCTGAGGGCCAGCGTCGAAGCCGGGCAGACGGCCGCGTGGGATCAACGCAACTACCGGTTCCAGGCCGCCTTCGGCTCCGGCTTTGCGGGCGGCCGTGGCCGCTTCATCGTCGCGGCCAACCATCAGGACAGCCCCGATGTGATCTTCAACAACCAGCGCGGGTGGAACAAGTTCACCCAACTGGTGAACAATCCCGCCTTCGCGGCCGGCAACGGCCAGCCACGCCTGATCCATGCCGACGGCGTCGCCCTGTCACGCGCGACCACCGGGGGCATCATCACCTCTGGTCCAGCCAGCCTGGTGGGGCGCACGTTCGTTGGCCCCAACAACGCGCTGGTTCCACTGGGGGCCACCAATGTTTCGGGCGGCGTTGCTGCGGGCGGCAATGTCGACCTTCTGCACCCCTCCATTTCCAGCCTGACGACACAGTTCCGCACCAGCACGCTGTTCGGTTATGGCGCCTATGAAGCGGCGGACTGGCTGCGAATCTCCCTGCAGGCCAACTGGGGGCAAAGCTTTTCACGCAACAATTCAGTGCCCTACACACGGCTTGGCAATATCACGGTGCGTGCCGACAACCCGTTCCTGCCGGCGGAGATCACCAATGCACTGGCGGCCGCCGGAGCCAGCAGCTTTGGCTTTGGCACCACCAACATGAACAACATCAGCCTGGACAGGCCATTGTCGCTGGATGATTTCGAACAATCGCTGGGCATTCCGGTGGCCACGACCAGGCGCACTCTGGCGCGCGGCGTGCTGAGTTTCGAAGGCAAGCTTGGCGGCGACTGGCGCTACAACGCCTATGCCCAGCATGCCAACGTGATCGTCAACCAGCAGACGCTGAACAACACGATCATCGCCAACTACAACCGGGCGATCGATGCGGTGCGCAATGGCGCTGGCCAGATCGTCTGCCGGGTCAACGCGGATGCCAGCACGGCCAACGATGATCCAGCCTGCGTGCCGCTGAACATCTTCGGGGTGGGCGTCGCCGATCCGGCGGCGATCGCCTACACCAACGTGCGCCCTGGAGAGAATTTCCAGCGGCAGGATCTCAAGCAGACGGTGCTGGCCCTGTCGTTCGAAGGCAAGCTGCCGGGACTTGCAGCCGGCGACATTGCCATCGCGTTCGGCGGCGAATATCGCGAGGAAAAGGGCGACATAACGGTCGATCCCGGGGCCGCTGCGCGCATCTATCCGGTGGCCAATTTCGTGCCGTTCTCCGGCCGATATGACGTGAAGGAAGCCTTTGTCGAGGTGGATGTCCCGCTGGTGAAGGATGGCTTCATAGACAGCCTGAACTTCAATGCCGCCGGGCGCTTTACCGATTATTCGACCAGCGGCTCGGTGAGCACGTGGAAGCTGGGCCTGAACGGCCAGATCAACAGCGATATCCGCCTGCGCGGCACCTATTCGCGCGACATCCGGGCGCCCAACCTCAACGAATTGTTCAGCCAGGGGATTTCCACCCAGGCGCAGGTGCGCGATCCGCAGGCTGGCGGGAATCTGGTCACCGTGTTTTCAGTGGTTGCCGGCAACCCGGACTTGCGCCCCGAGATCGCCAAGACGCTGGCGCTTGGGCTTGTGCTGACGCCAAGCTGGCTGAACCGGTTCAACCTGTCGGTCGATTATTACAACATCAGTCTTTCAGGCGCGATCCAGACCGTGTCCATCGCCCAGATCGAATCGCGCTGCCTGGCGGGCGAACAATTGTTCTGCGATCAGTATATCTATGACGGGCCTGGCGGCGCCCTGTCTGAAGTGCGGCGGGTGCCGCTCAACCTTTCCAGCCTGAAAACCAGCGGCATCGACGTGCAGGCGGATTGGCAAACCCCGTTGTTTGCCGGCACGTTGGCGTTGCGCGCCCTGGCAAATTACACGCTCACTGGCCGCCAGGAACTGCTGGGCGAAGTGGCCAGCTTCGTCGGCTCGCTTGGCCCCGATTCGGCGGTGACGGGCTTCCCGCGTGCCCGCGGCATCTTCAGCGCGACTTACAGCCAGGGCGCCTTCTCCGGCACAGTGCAGAGCCGTTTCATCGGTGCCGCCAAACTCAACGCCGTGTGGGGTCCGGAAGATGTGGACGACAACGACATTCCAGCCATCGCCTATGTCGACCTGCGCGCCTCCTACGATATCGGCAGCGGGATCACGGTTTATGGCACGGTTGACAATCTGCTCAACAAGGCGCCGCCGATCGTGGCGGCCAGCCCGGTGCGCGGCTTTTCGGCAACCTATTTCGCGCCGGTGCGCAACGACATCCACGATGCCATCGGGCGCGCCTACCGAATTGGGGTGCGTGTGAAAGTGTAAGATTTTCACCCTGCCATCTTGCCGGGTGGCAAGTGGGGCGCAATGATGATCATGCTTGCACTGCGGCCGACAAGGCCCGGTCAATTGGGGGAGGAATGAAAATGGGGTTTGACCTTCGCACGCCAGCCAGCGGCCAAGCACTGAATCGTCGTGAGACGCTGGGGCTGGCTGCGGCTGGCGTGGCGGCCGCATCGCTGCTGGGCGGCGCGCCGGCTGCGGCGCAGATGGGCGGCGCCCGCCGCCTTGGTTCGAAGGAAAAGGTGGCCTATTGGGTGGCCACCGTGACGCCCTGCGATGCGCGCGGCCAGTTTGATCCCGGCGCCATGAAGGCAGTGATGGAATGGCACCAGAAGTGCGGCGCCGATGGCGTCGTGGTACTGGGCACCTCCGGCGAGTTTCCCAGCTTCTCCCTGGCAGAGCGCAAGTTCGTCACCGAGACGGCGATGAAGCACAAGGGCAACATGAACATCATGGTCGGCCCCGGCACGCCGAACATCGTGGAGACCATCGATCTGGCCAAACATGCCCAGAGCGTGGGTGCCGATGGCCTGCTGGTGATCCCGCCCTTCTACTTCAACCAGCCGCCCACCGAAGGCCTGATCCATTATTACACCCAGCTGTTCGAGGCGGTGTCGATCCCCATCAACCTCTATCACATCCCCGGCACGTCCGAGGTGGCGATCACCATCGAACTGCTGCGCGCGATGATGAAATATCCGCACCTTGCCGGGATCAAGGATTCATCGGGCAATGCGGAGGGTTTCGCAGCCTTCCTGAAGGAATTCCCGGAGCTCAACATGCGCTGCGGCACGTCGAACAACCTCATCCCGGCGGTGGAAGCCGGCATGGGCGCCATCCTGGCCGACGGCAACATGTTCAGCGACAAGAGCGCGGACATCTTCAAGGCCTATCGCGCCAAGGGCGACTGGAAGGCCAAGCTGGCCCATCTGCGCGCCGCCGGCGGCATCATGCGTGATCACCACATGGGGGCGAACACCTATGCCGCGATGAAATATGTGCTGTCACTGCGCATGGGCGGCCCGATGATGTACGCCCGCACGCCCTATCCGCAGCTGACCGACGCGCAGAAGGCCAGCCTGAAGGCCGGTCTCGACAAGGTGATGCAGATGCCGTCGGCCTAAGCGCCGGCACCGCACCGTCATCACCCATCGAAGGAACCAGCCATGAAGATCATCGCCACCCTGCCGCTGTCCGTCACGGCCGCCCTCATGCTCACCACCGCCGCCGTTGCCCAGACGCCGGCCAAGGAGGGCACGGTGGCGGCGCGCACCACCAACGGTGTCGCCAACTGGACCACCTACAATGCCGATCTGAAGGGCAGCCGCTATTCGCCGCTGGACCAGATCAACGCCGGCAATTTCAACAATCTGGAAATCGCGTGGCGCCTGAAAACGGATTTCCTGGGCTCGCGGCCCGAATACAAGCTGGAATCGACCCCGCTGGCGGTTGACGGCGTCATCTACACCACCGCCGGCACCCGCCGCAGCGTGGTGGCGCTGAACGGTGCCACGGGCGAACTGCTGTGGACCTATGCGCTGCACGAAGGCCTGCGCTCCGCCGAAAGCCCGCGCGCCCTGTCCGGCCGCGGCCTGTCCTACTGGACGGACGGCACCAAGCGCCGGATCCTCTATGTCACCATCGGCTATCGCCTGATCAGCCTTGATGCCGACACCGGCCGCCCTGACCCGGACTTCGGCGAAAACGGCATGGTCGATCTGAAGAAGGATTTCGACCAGGATCTCGGCAATCTCGACACCGGCGAGGTGGGCGTGCACTCCGCCCCTGCCGTATCGGGCAACACGATCATCATCGGCGCCGCGTTCCGCGAAGGCTTCACGCCGAAGACGCACAACAACACCAAGGGCTATGTCCGCGCGTTCGACGTGCGCACGGGCAAGCGCATCTGGACGTTCCACACCATCCCGAAAAAGGGCGAGTTCGGGTACGATACCTGGCTGAAGGAAAGTGCCGACATCAACGGCAACACCGGCGTGTGGACACAGGTGTCGGTGGATGAGGATCTGGGCCTTGCCTATCTGGCGGTCGAATCCGCCACGTCCGATTTCTATGGCGGCAAGCGCCCCGGCAACAATCTGTTCGCCAACAGCCTGGTGGCCGTCGATCTGAAAACCGG
>JALOSK010000127.1 GCA_025458465.1 Sandarakinorhabdus sp.
CGCCGCGCCATCCTTGCCCGCGTGGCCGGACGCCGCCGATGATCCCGCTCTCCGTCCTTGATCAGACCCCGATCCCCGAGGGCACGACGCCAGCGCAGGCGTTGGCCAACTCGATCGATCTGGCCCGCCATGCCGAGGCTTTGGGCTATCGCCGCTATTGGCTGGCCGAACATCATGCCAGCCATGCCCTGGCCGGTTCGGCGCCCGAGATCCTGATTGGCGCGGTGGCCGCTGCCACGTCGCGCATCCGCGTGGGATCAGGCGGGGTGATGCTGCCGCATTATTCGCCGCTGAAGGTGGCCGAACAGTTCAGCCTGCTGGCCGGGCTGCATCCGGGCCGTATCGATCTTGGCCTCGGTCGCGCGCCGGGCAGTGACCAGCGCACGGCAGTGGCGCTGCAGCAGGACCGGCGCCAATATGCGCCGAACCAGTTCCCGGAAGCGCTCGCCGAACTCATCGGCTATCTGGAAGACAGTCTGCCCGAAGACCACCCGTTCCGCGCCTATGGTGCAACGCTGCCCGGCCGCCCCCACGCGCCGGAACCCTGGGTGCTCGGTTCCTCGCCCGACAGCGTGGCCTTCGCCGCCGATCTGGGCCTGCCCTATTGCCTGGCGGACTTCATCGCGCCGCGGCTGGGCGACTTGGCCGAAGCCTATCGCGCCCGCTTCGTGGCCCGCCATGCCGGCGATCGCCCGCACCTGATGGTGGCGGTGTGGACCGTGTGCGCCGAAACCGACGAAGCCGCCCAGCGCCTTGCCGCGCCCGCACGCATGATGTTCGCGCATCTGCTGATGGGCAAATCCATTGCCGTGCCACCGCCCGATGTGGCGCTGGCCTGGCTCGCCGATCGTCCCGAAGTGGCACAGGCCTTCGCCAGCCGGCGGGTGGTGGCCGGCAGCCCCGCCACCGTGCGCGCTGGCCTGCTGGAGATCGCCCGCGAATATGGCGCCGATGAACTGATGCTGGTGAACATCCTGCACGGCCATGATGATCGCAAGCGCAGTTACGAACTGGCGATGCAGGCGATGGACGTCGCCGCCGTGCCCGCCTAAGGCCAGCCCATGCAGAAGCGCGTGTTGGCCATCGCGTCCGGGGGCGGGCATTTCATCCAGTTGATGCGGCTGTCGCCGGCCTGGGACGGCCACAAGGTGAGCATCGCGACGGTGGACCCGTCGTCACGGGCGCTGGTGGGCGATGTGCCCTTCTTCACCTTCCGCGATGTCTCGCGCGCCGATTGGTGGCGCATCCCGGCCGCCGCGCTGGACATTGCGCGCATCCTGCTGCGCGTCCGCCCGCAGGTGATCATCACCACCGGCGCGTTGCCCGGCCTGATCGCAGCCACGCTGGCCCGCCCGTTCGGCGTGAAGAGCCTGTGGGTGGACAGCATCGCCAATTCGGAAGTCCTGTCGGGCAGCGGCGGGCAGGCCGGGCGCGTGTGTTCGCAGGTTGTCACCCAGTGGCCGCACCTGGCGGCCGGCAAGGTTGAACATTGGGGCAGCGTGCTGTGAGCGGCGTGTTCGTTTCGGTGGGATCGATGATGCCGTTCGACCGGCTGTGCGAGGCCATGGATGCCTGGGCTGCCGCCAACCCCGGCACGCCGGTGGAGATCCAGATCGGCAAGGGCAGTTACGAACCGCGCCACGCCCGCTGGGTGCGCAAGCTGGCGCTGCCGGAGTACCAGGCCCGCGTGGCGGCGTGCGACCTGTTCGTCGCCCATTGCGGCATGGGTTCGATCATCTCGGCCATCGAGGCGGGCAAGCCGATCCTGATACTGCCGCGGTTGGCAGAGCTGGGCGAACACAACACCGATCACCAACTGGCCACGGCCCGGCACATCGGCATCCGGCCCGGCCTGCACGTCGCGGCCGACGTGGCCGATTTGCAGGCCCGCGCCACCGCCTTGCTGGCGGAAACCGGGGTTGCGCCGGCACCGATTTCCCGCTTTGCCGATCCGATTCTCACCAACCGCATCCGTGCCTTCATCGAAGCCTGAACATGATCATTCCCGTCCAGCCGGCCGCCGCGCCGGGCCATTATCGCCTGACCGTGGAAAAGCATCTGTGCGTCGGCCCGCCCGATCGCCTGTTCATGTTCGGCGGGGTCGGCCTTGCCAGTGCGCTGGCGGCGGTGGAGGCGCACACCGGGCGGCCCACCATCTGGGCAGCGGCGCAATATCTGTCGTACGCGCGGCCCGGCACGCCGCTTGATCTGGAAGTGATCGTGCCGGTGGCCGGGAAGTACAACAGCCAGGCGCGCGTGATCACCCGTGCCAAGAATCCTGACGGTAGCGATCAGGAAATCATCACCGTCAACGTCGCGCTCGGCAGCCGGCCCGACAGCCCGCATCACCAATGGGCGGCAATGCCGGATGTGCCGCCGCCGGAAGACTGCCGCGAGATGCCGATCCGCTGGCAGCGCGATCCCGATGACATGAACAGCCAGTGGGACCGCCGCATCGCCCATGGCAATTTCGGCGCGGAACGCGGCACGGCGCCGCCGTCTGCCGATGGCGTTGGCCGGCTGTGGGTGCGCCCGCGCGATCCCGCCACGCCGATCGATCGGCTGGCGCTGGCGGTGATGGCGGATTTCCTGCCCTCGGGCGTCGGCAATGCCATGGGTGCCAATGCCGGCGGCAACAGCCTCGACAACACGATCCGCTTCATGAACGTGGTGCCCACCGATTGGGTGCTGGCCGATATCCGCATCCATGCCGTCCACGCCGGCTTTGCGCATGGCCGCCTCCACCTGTTTGCCCGCGACGGCACCTTGATGGCCACCGCCAGCCAGAGCCTGATTGTGCGTATTCACAGTTGAGCCGGTGGTGGAGCGGGCGTAGCCTCCGGGCATGACACCGCATCTCATCGCCCTGCTCCTCGCCTCTGGCGCGGCGCTGCCGCCAACAGCCAGCCCGCAGGCGCAGGCCGACAACGCGGCCCTCAGCGCCACGCTCAATTGGGCAGACGATCAGGATTTCGCCTTCGCCAGCCGGGGCTTCCTGGGCAGCATTCCCGATGGCAAGATCCGGAACGACAAGGGCGAGGTGCTGCGCGACCTTGCCGACGAGGCGCAGTTCAGCGGCCCGGCGCCGGCCACCGTCAACCCCAGCCTGTGGCGCAACGCAACGTTGGTGGCCAAGCATGGCCTGTTCGAGGTGGCAGACGGCATCTGGCAGGTGCGCGGGCTGGATCTGGCCAACATGACGGTCATTCGCGGGCAAAGCGGCTGGATCATCGTCGATCCGCTCACCGGTGCCGAAGCCGCGAAGGCCGCGATGCAGCTGGTGACCGAAAAGCTTGGCAAGCGCCCGGTGGTGGCGGTGATCCACACGCACAGCCATGTCGATCATTTCGGCGGCGTGCTTGGCGTGGTGAACCCGGCTGACGTGGCCGCCGGCAAGACCGCGATCATCGCGCCGGATGGTTTCCTGGAACATGCCGTGTCGGAAAACGTGATCGCCGGCCCGGCCATGCTGCGCCGCGCCAGCTACATGTTCGGCACCACGCTGCCACGCGGGGCCACTGGCCATGTGTCCTCCGGGTTGGGGCCGATGGGCACGCCCGGCACCTATGGCCTGATCCCGCCCACCGACACGATAAAGGCCACCGGCGACACGCGGATGATCGACGGGGTGGAGATTGTCTTCCAGCTGACGCCCAACACCGAAGCCCCGGCGGAGATGAACTTCTATCTGCCGGCCTGGAAGGCGCTGTGCCTGGCGGAAAACGCCAATGGCGCCATGCACAATCTGCTGACCCCGCGCGGCGCGCTGGTGCGCGATGCCAAGGGCTGGGCCGATTATCTGGTGGAGGCACGGCGGCGCTGGGGCGGTTCGGCGGACGTGCTGTTCACCAGCCATTTCTGGCCGCGCTGGGGCAAGGACCATATCAACGACTATCTGCTGCGCCATGCCCAGGCCTATGCTTATCTGCACAACGAAAGCGTGCGGCTGATGAACAGCGGCCTCAATGCCGTGGAGATCGGCGAGGCGATCCGGCTGCCCGAACCGCTGGGCAAGGCATGGTTCAACCGGCCAAATTATGGCAGCCTGAAGTTCAACGCGCGCGCTGTCTATCAGCGCTATCTCGGCGCCTTCGATGGCGATCCCGCCAGTCTCGATCCGCTGCCGCGCGCTGATCTGGCACCGCGGCTGGTGGCACAGATGGGCGGCGCGAAGAAGGTGTTGAAGGCCGGCAAGGCAGCGGCCGCCAAGGGGGATGACCGTTGGGCCGCCACGCTGCTGTCAACACTGGTGCGCGCCGCGCCCGATACGCCGGGGGCCAAGGCGGCGCTGGCCGGCGTGTACCGGCAGCTGGCCTGGCGCGCCGAAGCCGCGCCGTGGCGGGATTTCTACCTCACCGGCGCGCAGGAGCTGGAGCAGGGCATCCGGCCATCCCCGCAGACCAACGCCGCCGGCATCGCCGCCAACCTGTCCGTGGCCATGTTGCTCGACAGCCTGAGCGTGCGCGTGGTGCCGGACCGCGCCATCGCGCCGATGACCATTGCCTTTGAAATCCCCGACATGAAGGAACGCCACCTCGTCAGCATCGGCAACGGCGTGATGCTGCACGAGGCCGGGGTGAACGATGCCGCCGATGCCACGCTGGTCATCCCGCGCCGGGCGCTGCTGGGCCTGGTGGGCGGGCAGGTGAAGGCGCCGGATCTGATGATGGCGGGGCAACTGCAGGTGAAGGGTGATCCGGCCGCGCTGCAGCGCTTCATGGGCCTGTTCCAGCCGCCCAGGCCGGATTTCCCGCTGGTCGCGCCCTGACGCGACCCACCAAGGCATCGCGCCGCAAGCGCTATCTGCGCAGCGGTGACCAGGCCGACATGTCCACCCGGTCGGTCACGCGATAGGGCTTGCCGTTCTCGCCGATGAACAGGCGCTCCGTCTCGGCCCGGTTGAACGGGCGCGCGCCGAGCCGGCCCAGCACGGCGATCTGTCCGCCGGTCTCGTCCACCGCGCGATCCCGATCCAGCCCCTTGGCGACCGACAGTGCCGGCGCCTTGGTGCGCGCCCACGAAATCATCTCCGGCATGGGTTTGGGCGAGAAGCCATAGAAGGCCGGCTGGCTGTCCGGGCTGGTGAGTTGCAGCACCTTCACCCCGTTCCTGCCATCGGCAACATAGGCGAACAGCGTGGCGTTGGTGGTGGCCACCACCACGTCTTCCGCGTCATTCAACGTGCCGTTCGCCGTGAAGCGCTGATACAGGCGCGGCGCCAGCGGCTTCTTCACGTCGATGATCACCAGCCCCTCGCCCTTGGCGGCGACATAGGCATAGGTGCGCGCCACATAGAATTTGCGCGCATTGGCAATCGGCAGCGTCGCCTGCGGATGGTGAATGGGCCGGCGCAGATCGGCGATGTCGAACACTTCCAGCCCATTGGCGGTCGTCACCCACAGATAACGGAACTGCACCGCGCTGGCCCGGGCATCGGTGAGCAGGCGCACGGCCGCCAGCTTCGGCGCGCGGGGCTTGTCGAGATCGACCACCACCAGCGCCCTGGGCGTGGTGACATAGGCGATGTGGCCCGCCAGCGTGACGTGGCGCGCGCCGGTGAGCACGCCGTCCGGGTTCCACGATCGGCTGCCGCCATCAAACGTGATGCGCTTGAGGAAATTGTTGCGCGGTTCGCCGTCGGTCAGCGTGTCGACATTGACCAGCACCAGGCCTTCCTGCGCATCCGTCACCACCGCATAGCGGTAGATTTCATGCAGCTTCTGCTCCTGGTTGTAACCGGCAAGGCTGTCGGCCAGCGGCTTGCCGGCGGCACGGGCGTCCTGCTCGCGCTGCATCCTGTCGTTGCGCGGGACGGAAATCGGCTGGTTGGTGGCCAGCGCCATGCAGGTGGCATTGGCTGTCTTCACCTGTGCATCATGGCCCAGGCCTGAGAAGGGCGATTTGACGATGCGTTCCGAAACGCCCTTGTTGGACAGGTTGGCAATGTCATAGGCGACGAAGCCGCCCTTGCCTTCG
>JALOSK010000128.1 GCA_025458465.1 Sandarakinorhabdus sp.
GACCGTGTCACCATCTACATGCCGATGATCCCGGAAGCGGCGATGGCGATGCTGGCCTGCGCGCGCATCGGGGCGGCGCATTCCGTGGTGTTCGGCGGCTTTTCGGCCGAGGCACTGGCCGGCCGGCTGGAAGACGCGCAGAGCCGCTTCCTGATCACCGCCGATGAAGGTCGGCGCGGCGGCAAGCCCATCCCGCTGAAGAAGATCGCCGATGAAGCCTGCGATAAGGCAGAAGCCGCCGGCGTGAACGTGGAAGCGGTGCTGGTGGTGGAACACACCGGCGGCCAGATCGCCATGGTGGAGGATCGTGACCACTGGTGGCACGAGCTGCGCGACGAGGTGCCCGATACCTGCACGCCCGAGCCCATGAACGCCGAAGATCCGCTGTTCATCCTCTACACGTCGGGCTCCACCGGCAAGCCGAAGGGTGTGCTGCACAGCACCGCCGGTTACCTCCTGTGGGCGAACCTGACGTTCGAAACCGTGTTCGATTACCGGGCGGGGGAGATCTTCTGGTGCACCGCCGATGTCGGCTGGGTCACCGGGCACAGCTATATCGTTTACGGCCCGCTTTCGGCCGGGGCCACCGTGCTGATGTTCGAAGGCGTGCCAAGCTGGCCGGCCAGCGACCGTTTCTGGCAGGTGATCGACAAGCACAAGGTCAACATCTTCTACACCGCGCCCACCGCGCTGCGCGCCATCATGCGCGATGGCGATGAACCGGTGAACCGGCATGATCTGTCATCCTTGCGCCTGCTCGGCACGGTGGGCGAACCGATCAATCCCGAGGCCTGGAACTGGTATCACCGCGTGGTGGGCAAGGGCCGCCTGCCCATCGTCGACACCTGGTGGCAGACGGAAACCGGCGGCGCGCTGATCACGCCGCTGCCGGGCGCCACGCCGCTGAAGGCCGGCAGCGCATCCTGGCCCTTCTTCGGCATCGAGCCGGCATTGGTGGAGGCCGACGGTGCCATCATCCCGTGGCAGCCGGGTCAGGAGATCAGCGGCAATCTGGTGCTGCTGCGATCATGGCCGGGGCAGGCGCGCACGGTGTTCGGCGATCATGAACGCTTCACCCAAACCTATTTCACCACCTATCGCGGCCGCTATTTCACCGGCGATGGCGCCCGCCGCGATGCCGATGGCTATTGGTGGATCACCGGCCGCGTCGATGACGTGATCAATGTGTCGGGCCACCGCATGGGCACGGCCGAGGTGGAATCGGCACTGGTCGCGCACTCCGATGTGGCGGAAGCGGCCGTGGTGGGCTTCCCGCACGACATCAAGGGCCAGGGCATCTATGCCTATGTGACGCTGAACGCGGGAGTAGAGAGCACGCCGGCGCTCGTCGACGCGCTGCGGGCCACGGTGCGCACCGAAATCGGCGGCATCGCCGTGCCCGACCATGTCCACCTGACGCCCGCGCTGCCGAAAACCCGCAGCGGCAAGATCATGCGCCGCATCCTCAGGAAGATTGCCGAGAACGAGTTTGGTGCACTGGGGGACACTTCAACGCTGGCCGATCCGTCGGTGGTGGACGCGCTGATCGAAGGCCGCCTCAACCGCTAACGCGTTCCCAAAGGCCGAGCGTCTCGCCCTTGTAGGCGGCCTCGCCAAAGATGCCGAAGCCGCAACGCCGGGCCACGGCGATGCTGGCGGCATTGGCCGGGTGGATCATCGCCACGGTTCGGGCAAAGCGCGGATCAGCGCCCGTGCGCGCCTGTTCATCGGCCCAGGCCAGCGCACAGGCCACCGCCTCGCTGGCCAGGCCCTGGCCCTGCGCTTCGGGATGGAAGCTCCAGGCCGCTTCCGGGCAACCAAACGGCGGCACGCCGGTGCGTTCGCCGTGCAGGAAACCGACATCGCCGATGTGCACATCCTCGCCGGCCCGAGTCACCGTCCAGATGCCATGGCCCATCAACTGCCAGTGGCCGACATAGCGGAGCAGGCGGTTCCAGCTGTCTTCCCGGTTGAACGGCTTGCCGCCGAAGTGCGTCACCACCACCGGGTGCGCCCACATCGCCGCCAGTCGTTCAAAATCATCGAGCCGCGGCCGGCGCAGGACGAGCCGTTCAGAGGTGAGGATCGGACCATCGGTCATGGGCGCCAACATAATCAGGTGCCATGCCATGCGCCAGTAACCGCTTTGTGACAGGCTGTTGCCGCTGCCCCTCGGCGTGATAGCCATGATGGGGATGGACGATCTTGACCGCCTTGCCCGCTGGCTGCCAGCGCGCGGCCTTGCGCTGGCGCCGGGCAGCAAGCTCACCCGGCTGGGCGGCGGCATCGCCAACCGGAACGAGCGGATCGATCTTGTATCAGGGCCGGCGGTGCTGCGCCGACCGCCGCCGGGCCAGCTGGCCGCCGGGGCCAGCGACATGGCCCGCGAGGCCAGGGTGCTGGCGGCGCTGGCCCCGCACTTCCCCCTCGCACCGCGCCTGCTGGCCTTCTGTGATGATGAAGCGGTGCTGGGCACGAAATTCCAGATCCTCGAATGGCGCGACGGTATCGCCATCGGCGGCACGCTGCCCGATGGAACGGCTGACGGGCTGGCCTTGGTGGAAACGACGCTGCGGGCGATGGCGGCGCTGCACGCGCTCGATCCCGCCGCCGTGGGCCTTGGTGATCTGGGCAAGCCGGAAGGCTTTCACGCCCGCCAACTGAAGGGCTGGGCGCTGCGTGCCGAGGCGGTTTGGCCCGACGGCCTGCCCGCCAGTGCCGCCGCGCTGATCGCGGCACTGGCGGCCGACGTGCCGCCCGAAACCGGCACACCGGTGCTGCTGCACATGGATCTGAAGCCCGACAATCTGCTGGTCGATCCCGCCACACTCGAGGCCCGCGCCATGATCGATTGGGACATGGCCACCCGGGGTCCGCGCGGGTTCGATCTGGCCATCCTGCTGTCCTACTGGATCGAGCCGGGCGATCCCGACGACGTGAAGCCCTTGCTGGCGGTGCCGTCCCTCTCCCCCGGCTGGCCCGGCCGGCGCGCGGTGGCGGCGCGCTATCGGGCGATCAGCGGGCATGATGTGGGCGATCTTGTCTGGCCAACGGCGCTGGCGCGGCTGCGGCTGGCGGTGGCGTGGATGCAGCTTTACCGAAAATGGCAGCGCGGCGAGATGGACGGCAGCCGCTATCAGAAGTTCGAACCCTTGGCGCTGGCCATATTGGCCCATGCGCTTGACCAGTTCAGGAAAGGCGCGCTGTGACCGATTTCACCCTGCCCGAAGAAACCAAGGCGCTGGCCCGCCGCGTGCGCCAGTTCGTGATCGACAAGATCATTCCGTTCGAGCGTGACCCGCGCCTGACGCAGCACGGCCCCAACGATGATCTGCGTGCCGAACTGGTGGCGCTGGCCAAGGCCGAAGGCCTGCTCACCCCGCAGGCGCCCAAGGAGCTTGGCGGCCTGAAGTTGGGCGGGATGGGCTTCGATCACGCCACGCAGGCCGCCGTGTTCGAAGCGGCGGGCTGGTCAACCCTGGGCCCAGTGGCGATGAACTGCGCCGCGCCCGATGAAGGCAACATGTATCTGCTTTCCCGCATCGCGCGGCCCGATCAGGTGAAACAGTTCCTCGCGCCCATGGTGGCCGGCGAACGCCGCAGCGTGTTCGCCATGACCGAGCCGGACGGCGCCGGCAGCGATCCCGGCCAGCTGAAAACGCGCGCCGTGTTCAACGGCAATGATTACGAGATTTCCGGCCTGAAGTGGCTGATCACCGGCGCCAATGGCGCGAAAACCTGGATCATCATGGCCAACGTGGAGCCCAATCCCCACGGCCCACACGGCCCCACATTGTTCCTGTGCGAAGGCGACACGCCCGGCATCCACATCGAGCGCGTGATGGATTCGATGGACCGCAATTACGTGGAAGGCCATTGCGTGGTGCGCTTCGAAGGGCTGCGGCTGGGCCCCTCGCACCTGCTCGGCGAGATTGGCTCCGCTTTCCGCTATGCCCAGATGCGCCTCGCCCCGGCGCGGCTGACGCACTGCATGCGCTGGCTGGGCGCGGCGGCGCGCTGCCAGCACATCGCGCTGGAACACGCCCGGGTGCGCACCGCCTTCGGCAAGCCGCTGCTGGCCCACCAGGGCGTCAACTTCATGCTGGCCGACAATGAAATCGCGCTGCATCAGGCGCGGCTGGCCATCCGGCACGTGGCGTGGCTGCTCGACAACGGCGTGCGCGCCCGCCACGAAAGCAGCATCGTCAAGGCCAGCGTGTCAGAGGATCTGTTCAAGGTGGCGGATCGCTGCGTGCAGATCCTGGGCGGCATCGGCGTCACATCGGAAACCGTGGTGGAAATGATCTTCCGCGACATGCGGCCGTTCCGGCTCTACGATGGCCCGACCGAAGTGCACAAATTCGCCATCGCCACCCAGCTGGAGCGGCAGGGCAGCGCCTTCACCGATCCGGTGGGCTGGTAACGATCAGAAGGCGAGCCCGGTTGCTGCCGAAAGATCGGCCAGCGCCTGGGCCTCGCCGGTCACCTTGATGGCGTGCATGCCCAGTTGCGCGGCCGGCTTGCAGTTGATGCCAAGGTCATCAAGATAGACACAGGCGGCGGGTTCCAC
The DNA here is from genome assembly GCA_025458465.1 of Sandarakinorhabdus sp. Lineage (GTDB taxonomy): Bacteria > Pseudomonadota > Alphaproteobacteria > Sphingomonadales > Sphingomonadaceae > Sandarakinorhabdus. Next base: position 4,571 of record JALOSK010000128.1, read on the forward strand.
CTCAAGCGCCTCGCACATCATCAGATAGATGCGCGGATCGGGCTTGCGCAGGCCCACCTTGGCGCTTTCGATGACATGGTGGAACTCGGCCAGCACGTGGCGCACGCTGGAGCCCCAGCCGATATCCTCCTCGCTGGCGACATTGTTGGTGATGCAGCCCACCTTGAAGGCTGCCTTGCAGGCCTTCAGCGCCGCCACCATCCCGGGCCGCAGATCGCCGGCGAGCAGCGGCAGCACATCGCGGCCGGGCACATCGTGGCCCAGCTCAAGCGCTTCGGCGCGGAAGGCGGCATCAAAGGCGGCGGTGTCGATCTCGCTGCGCTCCAGCCGTGCCCAGGCATTGTGATCAGGGCTGGTGGCGTTCACCGTGCGGATGAAGCCCGAAGGCAGGCCGCGCGCCGCCTCGTAACGGGCAAAGGCCTCGAATGGCGACGAGGTGATGACCCCGCCGAAATCGAAGATCACCGCCTGGATTGCCACGCCCATTCTCCCGCCTTTTTCCCCGATTGCCCTGTGCACGACAAACAGGCGACTAAGTAATTGTCCTTATGTGGTGGCCGCGCTATCCTGCCGCAGTTGGATGAGGTGGAACGATGCGGATCGGATTGATCGTCAATCCGTATGCCGGCCTGGGCGGCCCGCTGGCCATGAAGGGCAGCGATGGCGATCTGGCCGAACAGGCGCTGGCCAGTGGTGGCGGGCCCATCGCGGAACCGCGCGCGGCGCGTGCGCTCACCGGCCTCACCGGGATCGATCTTGTCACCGCTTCCGGCCCGCTGGGGGAAAGCGCTGCGCTGGCCGCCGGGTTGGTGCCGCGCATCGTCCACAAGGCGCCGCCACGGCCGGCCGCCGCCGATACTGCAAGCGCCGCCCGCGCGCTGCGCGATGCCGGCATTGATCTGCTGCTGTTCGCCGGCGGTGACGGAACGGCCAGCGCGCTGCTGGGCCACACCGGCGATGTGCCGGTGCTGGGCGTTCCGGCCGGGGTGAAGATGCACAGCGCCGTGTTTGCCACCAGCGCCGCCGCGGCATCGGCCATGCTGCAGGAATTCGTGCGCGGGCGCCCGCTTGTGCCGCGCCCTGCGGCCGTGATGGCATCCCGGCCACAGGGCGCGCCGGTGGTGTGCGGTCACCTGCCTGCGCCGTGCAATCCCCGCCGCCAGGGCGCCAAGGCGATCGGCAGCGTCACGGCCGATGCCGATCTGGCCGCGGCCTGCATCCACATGGCCCATGAACTGGCCGATTGCCCGCTGGCCGTCATCGGCACCGGCGCCACCATGCTGGCGGTGAAGCAGGCACTGGCTGGCGATGGCACCCTGCTGGGCGTCGACGTGTTCGCGCACGGCAAGCTGATTGCGCGCGATGCAGACGAACGCCATCTGTGGCAGCTGGCAC
>JALOSK010000371.1 GCA_025458465.1 Sandarakinorhabdus sp.
TGGCTGCCATCGGTGAGCACCACATCCACCACCAGGCCGGTCTGCGCCGCCACATGTTCGAACAGTTTCTTCAGCCGCACCGCCTCGGCATGGCTCCTGAGCTTGGCGGTTGGCCCCACCGGCAGATCGAGCACCAGGTGCGTGGAACCCGCGGCCAATTTCTTCGACAGGATGGAGGCCACCATCTGTTCGAACGTGTCGATGCGCAACGGGCGTTCCACCGCGATCAGCACATCATCGGCCGGCGACAGATTGGCCCGCCCGCCCCAGGCCAGCACGGCGCCTTCCCGGGCAACAATCTCGCGGATGCGCGCCACGCTCAGATCAACCGTGGCCAGCACCTCCATGGTGTCGGCGGTGCCGGCCGGCGAGGTGATGGCGCGCGAACTGGTCTTGGGAATGGTGAGGCCGTGGGCCATCACGATCGGCACCACGATCATCGACGTGCGGTTGCCGGGGATGCCGCCGATGCAATGCTTGTCCACCACCATCGGCGCCGGCCAGTCCAGCCTGTAACCCACATCGGCCATGGCGCGGGTGAGTGCCAGGGTTTCGTCTGCCGACATGAAGCTGGCGCAAGCCACCAGGAAGGCGGCGATTTCCATCGGCGAATAACGATAATGGGCGATGTCGCGGATGATGTCGGTGATATCGGCGGCAGACAGCGCATCGCCGCCAATCTTGCGGCGCACGGCATCCAGGCTGGCCGGCGGGCGCGCCTGCGCGATGGTCACTTCCGCGCCTTCCGCCAGCCCCAACCGGCGGAAGGCCTGCACGCCCAGCCCGATCTCGTCGGGGCCGATCAGGTGCGGATCATCAAGGATCGCAAGGCTGGCGAGGATGCTGTGGCCGTTGCGAGCGCTGGTGCAACTGATCTCGATCGACTTGAGGGCGCGGAACTGTTCGGGGCCATAGGGTCCGCCTTCGCGCAGCAGGAAGGCCATGTTTTCCGGTTCGGTGTCGATCGCCACGCGGCGGACGCGAAACCGCTGGGTGGCGGCATCAGGATGGGCAGTTCGGGGCGCCATGCCGGGCAGCATAGGCCGGGCGGGCGCGGCATCGCACTGCGGGACAACCCGGATTGCAGCGGGCGCCGCAAGCGCCAAGCATGAAATGTGAGGATTTGGGCAACATGAACGCCACGGACGCAACGCGCCAGCGGCAGGCGCTGGCCTTCACGGCCAGCGACCTTTCGAAAGTCTATGGCGACGGCGAAGCGCAGGTCCATGCCCTGCGCGGTGTTGATCTGGCCATTGCGCCGGGCGAATTGCTGGTGCTGCTCGGCCCGTCGGGCAGCGGCAAGTCCACGCTGCTGAACATCCTGGGCGGGCTGGATCGGCCCACGGCGGGATCATTGCGTTATGGCGATACCGAACTGACCACGCTGGACGAACGCGATCTCACCCGGTTCCGCCGTGCCCACGTGGGCTTCATCTTCCAGTTCTACAACCTGATCCCCAATGTGCGGCTGGTCACCGATATTGCCGAAAATCCCCTGCCCGCTGCCGAGGCGCTTGCCCGGGTTGGCCTGTCAGACCGGCGCAGCCATTTCCCCTCGCAACTGTCGGGCGGCGAACAGCAGCGCGTGGCGGTGGCCCGCGCCATCGCCAAGCAACCGCACGTGCTGCTGTGCGATGAACCCACCGGCGCGCTGGACAGCGCCACGGGCATCAGCGTGCTGCAAGCGCTCGCCGATGCCAACCGCGATCTGGGCGCCACCGTGGTGATCATCACCCACAATGCCGGCATCGCCGCGATGGCCAACCGGGTGATCCATTTCCTGGATGGCCGCATCGCCCGCATCGATGTCAACGCGGCGCCCGTCGATCCGGCGGGGATACACTGGTGAAGTCACTTGATGCCAAGCTGCTGCGCGATCTGTGGCGGCTGCGCGGCCAGGTGCTGGCCATCGCGCTGGTGCTGGCCGGGGCCACCGCCACCTTCATCATGTCGGTGGGGGTGCACCGATCGCTGTCGGCCACGCGCGATGCCTATTATGCCCAGAGCCAGTTTGCCGATCTGTTCGCGGGCATGACCCGCGCGCCCGAAGGCGTGGTGGCGCGCGCCGCCGCCCTGCCCGGCGTGGCGCGTGCCGAAGGCCGCATCCAGATGTTTGCCACGCTGGATTTCCCGGATCGCATCGAACCGGTGCGGGCGCTGATCAACGGGATTGATGATGGTGGCGGCGCGCGCCTGAACCGCCTCACCCTGCGCACCGGGCGCCTGCCCAGCCCTGCCGCGCCGGCCGAAGTGGTGGTGGATGAAGCCTTCGCGACGGCCAACACGCTGCAACCCGGAGACCGGGTGGCGGCGCTGGTGCAGGGCCGCCGCCTGACGCTGGCCATCGTCGGCATCGGGCTGGCGCCCGATTTCATCTATGCGCTGGGGCCCGGCGACATCCTCCCCGACGATCGGCGCTTTGGCGTGTTCTGGATGGGCGGGCGGGCACTGGCTGCGGCCACCAACCGGGAAGGCGCCATCAACAGCCTGTCGGTCACGCTGGCGCCCGGCGCCGTGGAGGCGGAGGTGATCCGCGGGCTTGATGCGCTGCTGGCGCCCTATGGCGGCACCGGCGCCTATGCCCGCAAGGATCACCTGTCACACGCCTTCGTGGAGAACGAGCTGCTGCAGCTGGATGCCATCACCCGTGTGATCCCGCCAGTGTTCCTGGGGGTGGCGGCCTTCCTTGTCTACGCACCGAACGCAGCCAGATCGGGCTGGTGAAGGCGTTCGGCTATTCCGATTGGGCGATCGGCAGCCATTATCTGAAGCTGGCGCTGGCCATCGCGCTGATTGCCACCATCATGGGCGCCGCCGCCGGCATCCGCATGGGCGGCGGCATGACGGCCATCTACAGCAAATATTATCACTTCCCCTTCCTCGAT
>JALOSK010000129.1 GCA_025458465.1 Sandarakinorhabdus sp.
GGATCCGCCTGTTGCAGCCCGGCATGGCTGTCGTGCCACGTCAGACGCCCGGTGATGGCCAGCGCGGCCGCAACATCCAGCCGCCAGGCCGGCGTTTCACTGGCCAGCCGGCGGGCGCGTTCATTGGCGGTGAGGTGGCGGCAGGTGCCGGGATAGAGCGGTCCTTCCGGCCCATGTGGGGCCGCAACAGCCGCCGCAATATCCGCGCGGGTGCAGAAACAGGGATAGGCAACGCCCATGGCCACCAGCCGATCCAGCGCCGCCCGATAGACCGGGCCGCGTTCGGACTGGCGCCACACCGGCCCGTCCCAATCCAGCCCCAGCCAGGCCAGATCTTCGAGGATTGCGGCCTCGTATTCGGGGCGGCAGCGGGTGGTGTCGATATCCTCCAGCCGCAGGATGAACCGTCCGCCCGCCTGCCGCGCCAGCCGCCATGCCTGCACCGCCGAAAAGGCATGGCCACGGTGCAGCAGGCCGGTGGGCGATGGTGCAAACCGCGTCGCAATTGGGCGGGTGGTGATGGGCGCGCTGTTATCCACGTTATCCACAACGAAATCCGGTAGTGTCATTGGCCCGACATACAATCCGTTGTAAATGGTGCGCATTCACGGAGCGGCCGCTGGTTTCGCGGCCCTGGGGGTGAACACCCCGGTGCGACTGGGCCCGTGAGACGAACCGGCCGCCCCCTGAGCAGGGAGGGCGCGCGATGCTGACGACCGAGCTGATCGAGGCGAAATTCGTCACGGAACGGGAACTGGTTTCCCCCGAAGCCTGTCCGGCGCTGGTGCTCAACGCCGATTTCACGCCGCTGTCCTATTATCCACTCTCGCTGTGGTCGTGGCAGACGGCGGTGAAGGCCGCCTTCCTCGAACGCGTCGACATCGTGGCCGAATATGATCGGGAAATCGCCTCGCCATCCTGCCGGATGAAGCTGCCATCGGTGATCGCGCTCAGGCAATATGTGCGCCCTGCCAGCCACCCGGCCTTCACCCGGTTCAACCTGTTCCTGCGCGATCGCTTCACCTGCCAATATTGCGGCGTGCCAGGCGGCGAGCTGACCTTCGATCATGTCATCCCGCGCGCCTATGGCGGCCGCACCACCTGGGAAAATGTCACCACCGCCTGCGCGCCGTGCAACCTGAAGAAGGGCGGCCGCACGCCGGCAGAAGCCCACATGCAGCTGATCAGCCGGCCGCATCAGCCCTCCACCCACCATCTGCAGGCCAACGGCCGCGCCTTCCCGCCGCATCATTGCCACGAAACCTGGCGCGATTATCTCTATTGGGACGTGGAACTGCTGGCCTGATCTTGTTGCCGGCACCGCTTCGCCGATAGGGTGCAGGCATGATCCACGGCAGCGCCCCCGCCGGCCTTTCGGCCACCGAAGCCGCCGCCCGTCTGGCCGCCGATGGCCCCAACGAGCTGCCGCATCATGGCCAGCGCAGCCGGCTGCGCATCATCGCCGATGTGCTGAAGGAACCGATGCTGGCGCTGCTGCTGGGCGCCGGGGTCATCTACATGGCGCTGGGCGATGCCACAGAGGCGCTGGTGCTGCTGGGCTTTGCCTGCCTGTCGATCATCATCACCGTGGCGCAGGAAGCCCGCGCCGAACGCGCGCTCGATGCCCTGCGCGATCTCACCAGCCCGCGCGCGCTGGTGATCCGCGATGGCCAGCACCGGCGCATTCCGGGGCGCGAGGTGGTGCGCGGCGATCTGGTGCTGCTGGGCGAAGGCGATCGGGTGCCGGCCGATGGCATGCTGATCGAGGGGCAGGCGCTGAGCGCCGATGAATCGCTGCTCACCGGCGAATCGGTGCCGGTGGCCAAGACGGTTGCGACGGGCGACGCGCCCACCGCCATGGCCCGCCCCGGCGGAGACGGCCTGCCCTTCCTGTTCAGCGGATCACTTGTGGTGGCCGGCAGCGGCATCATCCGCGTGCTCGCCACCGGCGCCGGCAGCGAGATCGGCCGCATCGGGCGCGAACTCCAGTCCATCGAAACCGAGGCGCCGCGCCTGTTTCGCCAGACGCGGCGGCTGGTGTGGTGGATGGCGCTGGTTGGCGGCGCTGCCACGCTGGCCTGCATCCTGCTGTACGGCCTGCTGCGCGGGGACTGGCTGGAAGCGGCGCTGGCCGGCATTGCGCTGGGCATGTCGATGCTGCCGGAGGAATTTCCGGTGGTGCTCACCGTGTTCATGGCGATGGGGGCGCTGCGCATGTCGCGCGTCAATGTCCTTACCCGCCGCGCCGCCGCCATCGAAACGCTGGGCGCCGCCACCGTGCTGTGCACGGACAAGACCGGCACGCTCACCGAGAATCGCATGCGCATTGCGCAGCTGCGACTGCCCGACGGCCAGCAGGCCGAGGCGGACGCCGCGATGGCAGGCGACGATTTCGCCCGGCTGGCGGCGCTGGGCCTGCTGGCGAGTGCGCAGCGGCCGGTGGACCCGATGGAACAGGCGTTTCATGATCTTGCCCAGGGCACTGCCGCGCTTGGGGCCTTGCGGCCGCCCGGTTGGGCACTGCAACGCCTCTATCCATTCAGCCCCGATCTGCTGGCCATGACGCAGATCTGGGGCGCCGAAGCTTCCGGCGATTGGCTGGCCGCCGCCAAGGGGGCGCCGGAAGCCATTGGTGCGCTGTGCCGGCTTGATGATGGCGCCATGGCCGAACTGAAGGCCGCCGTGGATGCGATGGCGGGCAGCGGCTTGCGCGTGCTGGGCGTGGCGCAGGCGCGCTGGCCGGCAGGCACCCCCCTGCCCGACGCGATGACCGGCCTTGATTTCAGCTTCGCCGGCCTGGTTGGACTGGCGGATCCGCTGCGCGCCAGCGTGCCCGATGCGGTGCGCCAGTGCCGGGAGGCCGGCATCCGCGTGGTGATGATCACCGGCGATTATCCACAGACGGCGCGCGCCATCGCCGCCCAGGCCGGGATCGAAGGCGATCGGCTGCTCACCGGCGCCGAACTGGCCGCAATGGACGATGCCGAACTGGCGCGCGCGCTGCCCGGCGTCACCGTGTTCGCCCGCATCATGCCCGAACAGAAATTGCGGCTGGTCAACGCCCTGAAGGCCGGCGGCGCCGTGGTGGCGATGACCGGCGATGGCGTCAACGATGCGCCGTCGCTGAAGGCTGCACACATCGGCATCGCCATGGGCGGGCGCGGCACCGATGTGGCGCGTGAGGCATCATCGCTGGTGCTGCTGGACGATGATTTCGGCTCCATCGTGGCTGCGGTGCGGCTGGGCCGGCGCATCAACGACAATCTGCGCAAGGCGATGGGCTTCATCGTGGCCGTGCACATCCCCATCGCCGGCCTGGCGCTGCTGCCCCTGCTGATGGGCATGCCGATGCTGCTGGGCCCCATCCACATCGCCTTCATCGAGATGATCATCGATCCGGTGTGTTCGCTGGCGTTCGAGGCCGAGACCGACGAGCCCAATCTGATGCAGCGCCCGCCGCGCGCGCCCGATGCACCGCTGTTCTCGCGCGCGCTGCTGGGCTGGGCGGTTCTGCAGGGCGTGCTGACTCTGGCGGCAATCGTGGGCCTGGCACTGTGGCTGTGGCAACAGGGCCTGCCGGACACGCAGGTGCGCACTGCGGCCTTCATCGCCCTCGTGCTCGGCGCGCTGGGCCTGGTGCTGATCAACCGCAGCTTCAACGCCAGCCTTGCCGATGCCCTGCTGCGGCCCAACCTGCCGCTGGCCATCGTGGCCGGGGTGGTGGCCGCAATCCTCGCCGCCACGCAACTGATCCCGCCGATCGCCCGACTGTTCGATTTCACGGCGCTGAACATGGCGCTGCTGCTGCCGATCCTGGGCGGCAGCGCGGCGATGATGGCCGCCCTGGAAGCCATCAAGCCCACCTGGCGCCGCTCGCTCACCGTTTGAGCATCCGGCCAGCATGCAGCGTTGTCAGGTGGACGGTGCAAACGTGCCCAACGCGAATGGCGGACTCCAATCCATCATGGCAAGATTGGCCTCATCGCAGTGTTCGCCACAGTCTTCCCCGCGCTGGCCACCAGCGCCCCTCAACCGGCATGGCATCTTGCGCGACTGGCTGCGGCGCGCCCTATGTTCAGGCAACGCCCGCCAAAAATGTGATGATAGTTTGTTGTGATATCAGTTGCGAGACAGGACCTTGCTGTCTTCAAACGTCACGAGTCCATCTTCGAATATCAAGTGGAAATCTGCCGTGCCACTGGCGCTTCTGCCGTTCGCCGGATTGGCTGCGGACCATGAAACCGTTCCCGACACCGAGCATTTCTTTGCTTCTCCACACGAGGACGTCATCGAATTTGCATCAATGACGTAGTTCCTCACCGGCCAGCGGCGAAGGAATACGCGCTTCTGGGCAAGGATCTGGTCCACACTTTGCGCCTTTCCATAGAATTGCACCTTTGGCGCATACAGGCTGCGAATCTGCATCAGGTCATTCTGGTTGCCAACGGAGAAGAATTGCGTTGCCAACGCCTTAGCGTCGGGCTCCGCTTGAGCGGCGACAGTTCCGGAGCCATCGGCCTGCCGGTTCCCGCTCCACAAAAAGGCCGCCGCCAGCACCGTGGCGGCAACCAGCCCACCCACCATCCAGCTGCCGCGTTGGCCGCCAGCGGAAGAGCCTGCCGGATCCGTATCGAGCAGCTTCCGCTTCTCGGCTTCGAACTCGGCCTCGGTCAGCCCGCTGGCATCACGCAGGCGCAACAGTCGTTCCAGTTGATCCAGATCTGCCGGTCTCGTCTGCGGCTCTGGCGGAACCTGCGTGACCTGCTTTGCGGGCTTTTCCATTGCCTGTGGTTCCGGCTGCACGTCATTCGCGGGGGCAACAGGCTCCGACGGCCTTGCCAGGCTCTGCAGATTGCTCCCGCAATAAACGCAGATATCTGGCGGCATCTCGCCGATCGGGTACAGCGCCCGCTTGCAGGCAGGGCAGTCAAGGCCAATTTTGACTGGGGCTTGCGTTGCCATTGTCAGGTCCGCGCCGATTGCCCGGCAGGGCGTGACCACGCCGACAGGGCAGCCTCACCGATACGTTCCGGCATTCCGCTGCGCCGAACAGCGAGCGTGGAGGAGACGCCGAGCGCGCCGCTGCCAATATCGGGCGGCGGAATTGGCGGGGGCGACGCAATGGCCACCGGACCGCCGCGCTCGGGCTTGGGGAACTTGCCGGCAACTTGCATGTGCAGCGTGCAGGACCCAAGGAAGGCCTTGCCCGTGGCCCCGTTCCCCACATCGGACCGGCTTTCCTGCACCTACAAAAACAGCCCGCCGCCGTCGGCATGCCGCCCCGGCACAGTGCGCAGCTTCTCCCGTTGCGTTGTCTTCAACAGTCGCTCAACCATGCGGCCCTCCCCGTGCCCAAAGCTGTTCCCCCACAGTGGCGCAAGAATTATGGGGAGCGCCGCAGAATGCCATGGGAAGCATAGTCACACTGAGCCCTGCGTGAAAGGGACTCGTCGAGAGCATGTGGCACAGTTGGGGATAGGAAACTGGCGGAGAGGGTGGGATACTGCATTTCCGCAACAAATTACAATTTATTCAATGTCTTATAACTGCCTCGACTGTCCTTTTGTAGCACAGATTGTAGCAAAGGGTCCCTATCAGGCAGCGGCGGGATGACGATCTGCGCCCCTGCACAGAAGCAAGCGGCCATGATGGCCAGAGCTCTTCAAAACCGCGTCGAGATGCCGAAATAGGCCACCAGATCGGGCGTGTTGCGGTTGAGCCCGACGTTGGCACCGATGTCGAACTGCAGCGTCGGCTGCGGCAGCCAGGCCAGGGACACATCATAGCTGTATTGGCTGACCGTGCCGCCGGGATCGAAATTCTGGTTGGTCCAGATCTCGTTGTAGAGGGTGAATTGGCC
>JALOSK010000130.1 GCA_025458465.1 Sandarakinorhabdus sp.
GAGCGCCATCACGTAATCTTCATCGGTGGCGTAGAAATCGTTGCGGAAAAACAACGCGGTGACGCCCGGCGACGCGGCGGACATGAAGGCCTGTTTGCCTGGGTGTGCGCCAAGCGCCTTGTTGAGGTTGGCGGCGTCGAGCTTGACCGCCTCCATGTCCTTCACGGTGATGGGGGCGTTGCAGGCCGGCGTCTTGCGGTGCTTGCGGCCTTCATCACCGAAGATGCGCTGCTTGACGCCGGGAAAATCCTCGACGTCCTGGAACACATAGCTGGTGCCGGCGCCGCCAAAGCCGGTGAGCCGATCCTTGATGTAGGTGGCATAGCTGGGCTTGGACTGTTCGCCATCGTTGATGATGTCGATGCCGGCCGCGGCCTGCTTGCCCACCACATGGGCCACGGCCTGTTCGATGCGCTGGCTGAGCGCGGCTTCATCAACCGCCTGCCCTTCTTCGCGGGCGAGAATCTGCCCGAGCAGATCGGCGGCGCGCGGCAGGCTGCCCACGTGGGTGGTGAGGAAGCGATCGGCCATGTGGTGTCCCCTGAAGTGGGCTGAAGCCCTTGGGCTGGCTGGGGCGCCAGGATTCGAACCTGGGAATGCCGGTACCAAAAACCGGTGCCTTACCGCTTGGCGACGCCCCAACAGCCGGAGCCGCCGGTTAGGCAATCGGCGGGGCTTTGCCAAGCGCAAAAACGGCGCAGTGTGGTTTGACAGGGTTCGCGGGCCACGCCACGCTGCCGCCCATGAACACCGCCATCCGCCTTTCCGAAAAATGGTTCAACCGCGCGTTGTGGCTGATCGCGCTGGTGTTCGCCTTTTTCCTGATCGGGCTGGGCAATGCGGTGGTGGGCGATCTGCCGCAGGTGGAGGCTGATCTTTCCGTGCAGCAGTTCCTGGCGCCGGAAGCCCGGACGCTTGAGGAACAGCGCGACGCGGCAGCGGCCAAGGTTCGGCAGGCGCGTGATGCGCTGGACCAGGCCGAACTGCGCCGACAGGGCACGGCGCGCGATTACAACGCGGCGCGCGAGACGTTCGACAACTGGGTGGCGACGCGGCAGGCCACCGGGCGGCCGGAGCAGGACAACGAACTGAAGGCACGCACCGAGCAGTTGGACGAACTCAAGGCCGCCGAAACCGCCGCGACCAGGGCAGCCGATGCACAGCGCAAGGCCGTGCTGGATGCCGAGCAGGCCGAGCGGCAGGCGGCAGATGCGCTGGAGCCGTATCGCCGCGCCGCCGAGGAAAAGCTGTATGCGGCTGAACAGGCATCGGAATTGCGGGTGTTCCTGTATCGCCTGGCCGTCACCCTGCCCTTGCTGGTGGTGGCCGGCTGGCTGTTTGCGAAGCAGCGCAAGAGCCGGTGGTGGCCGTTCGTGTGGGGCTTCATCTTCTTTGCGCTGTTCGCGTTCTTCGTGGAACTGGTGCCCTATCTGCCCAGTTATGGCGGTTATGTGCGTTATGGCGTGGGCATCATCGTCACGCTGCTGGTGGGGCGCTGGGCGATCGTGGCGCTGCAGGATTATCTGGAAAAGCAGCGCGCCATCGAAGCGCAGCCGGATACGGTGCGCCGGCAGGATCTGGCCTATGATCAGGCGCTGGCGCGGTTATCGAAGGGCGTGTGCGCCGGATGCGAGCGCCCCGTGGACCTGAAGAACCCGGACATCGACTTCTGCCCCCACTGCGGGATCGGCCTGTTCGAGAAATGCACCAGTTGTGGCGCGCGCAAGGGCAGTTTTTCGCCCTTCTGCCACAAGTGCGGGACCAAATCGGCCTAGGCAGGCATTGGTGCGCGGGCCAGCAGGCGCTTGGCCTGTTCGACGTGCAGCACCTCCACCATCTGGCCATCCAGCGTGGCGACACCGCGCCCCTTGGCCAGCGCATCATGATAGGCCGCGATCACCGCATGGGCATGGGCCACTTCTTCAGTTGAGGGCGAGAAGACGCGATTGCACGGATCAACCTGGCTGGGGTGGATCAGCGTCTTGCCATCAAAGCCCAGCAGCTTGCCCTGTGCGGCTTCCGCCATGAAGGCGGCTTCGTTGCGAAATTCCGTGCACACACCATCGAAACAGGCGATGCCGGCGGCGCGGGCGGCCAGCACAATGGCTGAAAGGCTGTAGAGCAAGGGCCGGCGTTCGGGATCGGCGCCGCAGTTGAGTGCCTTGGCCAGATCGGCCATCCCGGCCACCAGCGCCGCAATTCCCGGCGTGGCGGCGATGGCCGGCGCGTTGATGATGGCGGCCGGCGTTTCGATCATCGCCAGCACTGGCCGGCCACCAGCGCGGGCGACCAGGCCCGCCGCTTCGCCCGGCGTATCCACCTTGGGCACCACCACGCCGGCAAAGCCATCCACGTGCGCGGCCGCCATGTCGTCCGCATGCCAGGGCGTGCCGATGCCGTTCACCCGCAGGAACAGGGCGCGCGCACCCCACCCGCCATCCAGCGCCGCGGCCACGGCGGCGGCGCGAGCAGCGGCCTTGGCATCGGGCTGCACCGCATCTTCCAGATCGAGGATGACGGCATCGCACGGCAGCGTGCGCGCCTTGGCCATCGCGCTGGCGCGGTTGGCCGGCAGATAGAGGACGGAGCGCAAGGTGGTAAGATCAGCCATGGGCGGCAGACTGCCAGCCGGCAGCGCCGCAATCAATCGCCGTCGTTCCAGCCCTGCAAGCGCCCGCGCAGCCGGGTGAGCGCTGCCTTCTTGATCTGGCAGATGCGCGCCGCGCCAACGCCGAGCACCTGGCCGATCTCCTCCAGGTTCAACTCCTCCACGAAATAGAGTTGCAGCACCTGCGCCTCGCGTTCGGGCAGTTCGCTGATGGCAGCCGCGATGGCGCGGCGCCGGTCCCCGGCTTCCAGTTGATCGTGGGCATCGGGATCGTCGCTGGCAAACCAGTCGCTGTGATCGGAATAGACATCGTCCAGCCGCTCGGTTTGCACGGCGTGGGTCTGGGCCATGGCGGTGCGATAATCGGCCACTGGTATCTCCAGCGCGGCGGCCATTTCCTCGTCGCTGGCCTGCCGGCCCAACTGCCCTTCCAGCCGGGCGCGCACCTGCCCCCATTCGCGCTTGCGGCGCATCGCCGATCGCACCAGCGTGGCGCCCTTGCGCAGTTGATCGATCATCGCGCCGCGCACCCGCACCGATGCATAGGTGGCAAAGGCGGCATGGCCGCGATCTTCAAAGCTGCGCGCCGCCTCGATCAGGGCGATCATGCCGATCTGCGCCAGATCCTCGATATCGATGGCGGTCGAAACCCGGGCATGCACATGCCAGGCGATGCGCCGCACCAGCGCCGTGTGGCTGGAAATCAGCCGTTCGGGATCCACCTGCACCAGACGGGCCGGGGCATAGGCGGCGGGATCAAGGCCAAGGCGGGCGTCCATCAGGCGTCTCCTGCTTGTTGGGTGGGCGCAGGCGCGGCGCCGATCACGGCGAGCACCTCCACGTCGCGGTCGTCGGGAATGTCGGGGAAGGCGAACACCGGCACGCGGGGCAGCCTTGCGTGCAGCAACTGCCACAGCGGCCGGCGCAGCTGCGGCACGGTGACGATGGCAAAGCGGCGGGGCCCGGCCAGCAGGCCGTTGGTGGCCGCTGCCACCGCTTCGGCCACGCGCGTCACCAAGGCCGGATCAAAGGGGTGCGCGGCCCCCGGATTGGCGCGCACCGCCTGCACCAGAAGATTTTCCAGCCCCGGATCGATGGCCACCGCCGCCAGCGCGCCCTTCACCCCGGCAAGCGCCTGCACAAGGCCTGCACCCAGCGCCGGGCGGATCAGTTCGGCCAGTTCCGCCGGATCCTGGCTTCTGGGCCCCACCACCACCAGCGCAGACGCGATGGAGCGCAGATCGCGGATGGTGATGCCTTCTTCCAGCAGGCGGGCCAGCACCTGGCTGACCACCGATGCCGGCAGCAACTTTGGCGTGAGGGCGGCGGCCAGCGCCGGCGCGGTATCGGCCAGCGTATCGAGCATGGCCTGCACCTCGTCCTGCCCCAGCAGACGATGGGCGTGGGCCTGCAGCAGTTCATTCAGATGCGTGCCGATGACGGCGGCTGGATCGACCACCGTGTATCCCGCCGCTTCGGCCAGATCGGCTTCGGCGGGATCAATCCAGCGCGCCGGCAGGCCAAAGGCCGGATCGCTTGCCTCGCGGCCGGGCACGGGCGTGGCAATCGGGCCGGCGGCGATGGCCAGCAGATCATCGGGGAACACTTCATCCTCGCCCACCACAACGCCGGCGAGGGTGATGCGATACTGGAAGGGAGACAGCGCCAGATCATCGCGCACCCGCACCTGCGGCAGCACGAAGCCAAGCTGTTTGGAAAGCTGGCGGCGCACCGAAGTGATGCGGGCCATCAACGGCGCGCCGCGCGCATCTTCCACCAGCGGCACCAGCCCGAAGCCGATCTCCAGGCTGGCCGGCGCGGTATCGGCCACGTCGGCCCAATCGATGCGGCTGGTATCGGCGGCGGTCTCGGCGGCGGCAGCGGCCTCGGCGGTTTCGGGCAGCGGCGGTGCCTTGCGAAACGCCATCCACAGCGCCAGCCCGGCGGCCGGGGCGACCACCATTATGGGCATGCCGGGCAGCAGGCCGATCAGCCCAAGGATGATGCCCACCGGCAGCCACGGCGCGGCACGGCCGATCTGGGTGCCCACCTGCCCCGCCAGATCATCCTGCTTGCCCACCCTTGTGACCACCATGGCGGCCGCGATGGAGAGCAGCAGCGCCGGCACCTGTGCGATCAGGCCATCGCCCACCGCCAGCAGCAGATAGGTGCGCGCCGCATCGCCAATGGCCATGTCGTGCGAGACAGTGCCCAGGATGAGACCGCCGACGATGTTGATCGCCAGGATCAGCACGCCGGCGATGGCATCGCCCTTCACGAACTTGGACGCACCATCCATCGCGCCGTGGAAATCGGCTTCGGTCGTCACCTCAAGGCGGCGCGCGCGGGCTTCGTCGGCGGTGATCTGGCCGGCGTTCAGATCGGCATCGATGGCCATCTGCTTGCCGGGCAGTGCATCCAGGGTGAAGCGCGCCGCCACTTCCGAAACGCGGCCCGCACCCTTGGTGATGACCACCAGATTGATGATCATCAGAACGGCAAACACGAACAGGCCGACGATGAAATCGCCGCCCACGATGAAGCTGCCGAACGCCTCGATCACATGGCCGGCGGCCGCCGTGCCTTCATGGCCATGCACCAGCACCACCCGCGTGGAGGCCACGTTCAGGGCCAGCCGCAGCAACGTGGCATAGAGCAGCACGGTGGGAAATGCCGAGAAGTCCAGCGGCTGGCGGATGTTCACCGCCACCATCAGCACGATCAGCGCAACCGCGATGCTGGCGATGAAGAAGATATCGAGCAGCAGCGCCGGCAACGGCACCACCATCAGGCCCAGCAGCACCAGCACCGCCAGCGGCACCAGGCTGGCGCGGGCCGATAGGCGCGGCGAGGAAAGCAAAAGCCCAGCCATCACTGCCCCGCCATCACTGCATCGCCGCGAGGACGAGATAGGCCATGCGCGCGCGCGCCGCCGCCAGCGCCGGATCCGCGGCAATGGCGTGCGGAGCAGGCGGCAGGCTGTTGCCGGCGGGCGGCAGCATGGTGCCGTGCGGCTGCGCAGCCCCTGCCCCGTGTCGATGGATGCGGTTGGCCACGATGTCATGCACCTCGGCCAGGCTGCGCGGGCGGCCATCGCGCGCAAAGAAGGTGCTGCGGTTGGCCGCTGCGGCCGCCGGCAACAGGCTGGCGGCCGCCATGCCGGGATTGGCCGCCATCGATTTCAGGAACTTCACCGCGCCGCCGGCGCCAAAGAAGGCCGCCAGATAAAGATCGCTGGCGCCCGCCGCGCGG
>JALOSK010000131.1 GCA_025458465.1 Sandarakinorhabdus sp.
GGACAGCGGCACCATTGCCAAGGGCAAATATGCCGACATCATCACGGTGCGCGGCGACGTGCTGCACACCATCGCGCTGTTGCAGAACCCGGCGCACGTCATGAAGGGCGGCGTGCTCTACAAGCGCGACGGCGTGGTGATCGAAAGCGCGCTGGCACCGCGCTGAGATGAACCAGGAACCTGCTCAGGCCCGCGGGCCTAAGCGAAGCGCCAGCGCTGCAGGCCATCCTCGCCAAGGCTGATCCGGCCCGGCAGGCCGATCGGCGAGGCGTCGAGGCTGAGCAAGGTCGCCACCGCATCGGCATCGCCAAGGTCGATCTTCCCGAACACGCGCGCGCCATCGGGCGTGCGGCCCACCACGCTGCCATGGCTGGGCTGGCCCTCGCGGCCGAAGACGATGCTGAAGGTTTCCACCACCGCCGGGCCGGCATAGTCGCCGTCATGACGCGGCACGTCGCCCCGCGCGTCTTCGGCGGCGTCCTGCACGTCGCGGTTCAGCATCAGCCACGCCGCGTCCGCCGGGCGGTTGCCGATCACCAGCGCGTGATGCTTGGTCACATAGCCGCCCTGGCCATAGAGCAGCGCCTGATCGGCGGGCCGATCGCGCAGGGACCGCACCATCGCGCAGGTGGAGTGCAGCATGTAGCAGTTGAGGCCGGCGCCGGCGAAGCTGAGCCCGCCCATCACCGAAAGCGGCACATCGGGGCCAAGGCCCAGCGTGCGCCGCGCCATCTTGGGCACGGTGGGGAAGCAGGAATAAAGCTCCACCCGGTCGAAGCCATTGGGCGCAATGCGCATGGCCTGGCCGAGCACGGCATCCTGCGCGCAAGAGTGCACATATTGATCGCGCTTCAGATAATCCATGTGCTCGCCCGCCGACGCGCCGCCATGAACATGGATGATGCGGTCTTCGGGAATGCCGGCGGCCCGCGCGGCGGCCAGCGTGGTCATCAGCACGGCGGCGGCGGCGTTGACATTGTTGTTGGCCACCATGCGCTTGGTATAGGGCCAGCAGATCATGCGGTTGTCGTCTGAAACCTGCGTGATCTCGTCCGCCGCAAACGCCTTGCGCCCCCAGGCGAACGGATTGGCGGCAGCGGCCTGGCTGATCCGTTCATAGGCAGCGCCGCTTTCGGCCAGCGCCTGTGCCGGGCTGAGACCCCAGGCCGCCACCGTGGCGTTTTCATACAGCGGATAGATGTGGATCGGCTGGAAGATGCCGTGCTTCATGCCCAGTTCGGTCACGTGCTCCGATGGGATGATCGGGTTTTCCGGCACCTTGGCCGGCGGCGTCCACGGCAGTTCGATGCCGGCGGCCTTTGCCTTGGCCACGGCGTTCTGTGCCTCGCCGCCGGTCACCACGGCGATCATGCTGTTGCCGTTCATGATCCTGAGCGCGGCTTCGTGGATCTTCGTTGTCGGCGTCTCGCCGCCCACCACGGCATAGACGGCGCGGGCCGGCAATATGCCCAGCCGCTCCGCCAGCCGCTGTGCCACCCGATCATAACGCCACGAGACGAGGTTGATCACATCAAGGCTGTCGATCCGATCAAGAAAGCCGCCGCCGGCATCGGCATCGGCGGCGCGCACCGCCGCATCCATCAGCGCCAGTGGCTCCAGCGCCTGGGCGGGATCGGCAGGGCGATCGAGCACCTCGCCCACACCGATGATCACCGGCGTGCGATCGGCTGGCAGCGACATGGCAATTCCCCTTTTCCTGTGCCGGCCCGTGATACAGGGGCGCGGGCAGGTCGCAAAGCCGCAACGCCCCTGCTACAATCGCGGGGTGACCATCAAACAGCCTTCGCCCGATTGGACCATCCCGCAGGATTGGGGCCATTACACCCCCACCGATCACCGCGTGTGGGATCATCTGTTCGATCGCCAGACCCGCCTGCTGCCCGGCCGGGTGGCGCCGGAATTCCTGGATGGCCTGAAACGCCTGGATCTCACCCGCCCCGGCGTGCCCGATTTTGCCCGCCTGAACGAAAGGCTGATGGCGCTGACCGGCTGGCAGGTGGTGGCGGTGCCCGGTTTGGTGCCCGATGACGTGTTCTTCACCCATCTCGCCAATCGCCGTTTCCCGGCCGGCAATTTCATCCGCCGGCCCGATCAGCTGGATTATCTGCAGGAACCCGACGTGTTTCACGACGTGTTCGGCCATGTGCCGCTGCTCGCCAACCCGGTGTTCGCCGATTATCTGGAAGCCTATGGCAAGGGCGGGTTGCGGGCGCTGGATCATGGCGCCATGCACAAGCTGGCGCGGCTGTACTGGTATACGGTGGAATTCGGGCTGATCCGGTCAGGCGACGGCCTTGCCATCTATGGTGCCGGCATCGTGTCCAGCCATGGCGAAACGTTGTTCGCGCTCGACAGCGACAGCCCGAACCGCATCGGCTGGGGCCTCGAACGCTTGCTGCGCACCCCCTATCGCATCGATGATTTCCAGCAGAGCTATTTCGTCATCGACAGTTTCGAGGAGCTGCTGACCACCACGCTGGAAACGGATTTCGGCCCGCTCTACCACCGGCTGGAGGGGGCGGCCGACATTCCGATCGACGCCATCCTGCCCGATGATCGCGTGTTCAGCCGTGGCACGCAAAGCCACGTGGCGGCCGAACGCCAGCCAGCTTAACGCAGCTTGCCGCGCTGCATCAGGTTGACGATGCCGAGCAGCACGGAGGCGCCGACAAACGCCACCACCAGGCCGGTGATCGAGAATTCCTGCACCGAACCGGCAATGCCGACCTGGTTGAGCAGGGCGTTGCCCACCACCGAACCGATACAGCCGGCGAGGATGTTCTTGAACAGCCCCATGTCGCTGTCCCGGTTCATGAAACGGCTGGCGAGGAAGCCGGCAAAGCCCCCCACGATCAGTGCAACGATCCAGCCCATGTCTTGTCTCCCGGTTGTGAGTGGCGCCACTCTACCCCATTCTCGCTGTTGACGCCAAACTTGGCCGGCGGCATCGCGAAGGCATGACCGACGCAACTGACCATTGGGGGCCAACCTCCCACAGCTTCATCTCGCAGCGGCTGCGCCTGCATTATTGCGATTGGGGCAATGCCGATGCGCCGCCCTTGCTGCTGCTGCACGGCGGGCGCGACCATGCCCGCAGCTGGGACTGGGTGGCGCGCGAGCTGAAGGATGATTGGCACATCATCGCGCCTGATTGGCCCGGACATGGCGATTCCGCCTGGGCGCCGGATGGGGACTACAACACCCACGCCTATGTCTATGATCTGGCGCAGCTGGTGCACCAGCTGAAGCTGGCGCCTGTCACCATTGTGGCCCATTCGATGGGCGGCAACATCGCCCTGCGCTACACCGGGCTCTATCCGGAAAATGTGAAGAAGCTGGTGGCCATCGAAGGGCTTGGCCCCTCGCCCAGGATGCTGGCCGAGCGGCTGAAGACCGATTTTGCCGAGCGCGAACGCCAGTGGATCGAGGCCAAGCGCGCCGCCGCCGCCCGCCAACCCAAACGCTATGCCACGCTGGAGGATGCGTTTGCCCGCATGCACCAGGAAAACAGCTTCCTTTCTGA
Source organism: Sandarakinorhabdus sp. (assembly GCA_025458465.1). Classification (GTDB taxonomy): domain Bacteria; phylum Pseudomonadota; class Alphaproteobacteria; order Sphingomonadales; family Sphingomonadaceae; genus Sandarakinorhabdus. The sequence continues at coordinate 3,545 of JALOSK010000131.1, forward strand.
AGAGCAGGCCCGCCATCTCACGATCCACGGCACGCACCGCAACGAAGATGGCAGCTACAGCTGGAAGTTCGACAATTATCTGCACCTGCCCTGGGCGCACGACACCGCGCCCGAACAGGTGGCGGAACTGTGGCGGCGCATCACCTGCCCGACGCTGCTGATGTATGGCGCCAAAAGCTGGGCGTCGAACCCGGTGGCCGATGGCCGCATCCAGCATTTCGCCAACGCCCGCGTCGTCACCTTCGAGGATGCAGGCCACTGGCTGCACCACGACCAGTTCGACCGGTTCATGGCCGAACTGCGCGGCTTCCTGTGATCAACTGACCCCGGCCGGCTTGTTCGCCGTGGCCGGATCAACGCCCGCCAGTTGCAGCGCCTTGTTCAGCGCGTCGGCCGCCGGCACCGCGACATCGGGCACCACGCCGGTGCCTTCCCAGCCCTGGCCGGTATCCGGATCAAAGGTGCGGCCCACCGGAATGAACGCACCGAAACCGCCGGGCAATTCGGCCATGCCGCCATAATGGCCGGCACCGCGCGTGGTTTCGCCCACCAGCGTGGCGCGGCCGGTGCGCTTCAGCGACAGTGCCAGATGCTCGGCGGCAGAGGCGGTGCGCTTCGATGTCAGCAGGATCACCCGCGTGCCCTGCCACACCGGCCGGGCAGCCGGCACGGCCACATGCAGGCGGCGCACCACGCCGGCCGGGCCCGGCTGCCGGCGCACGGTCGGGCTGTCGCCAATCGGGTTGCCGCCGCGCCGCTCCACCGCTTCCCGCGTGTCCATCAGCACCAGCGGCGTCTCGCGGGCAAACATGTGCGGGAACATGCGGTCCATTTCGTCGAGGCCGCCGCCGCGGTGGGTGCGCGCATCGATGATCAGCACGCGCGCGCCGGCATGGGCGGCGATGAACGCGTCGAGCTGCCTGAGCGTGTCCGCATCGCCCGGAAACAGGTTGAACCCGATATAGGCGACGCCATCGGCCAGCCAGCCGCTGCCGGCGATTGCGGCCATTGGCGGCGGCGTGCCGTTCTGGCGCGGTGCGCGTTCAGCCAGTGCATTGGGCGCAAACAATTTCAGGTGGCCGTCCTTCGACACCGCCTGCAAATCATCAGTGAGGGTTTTTGCCAGCACATCGGGATCGTTGATCGCGGCATAGGCGCCGCTGGCCAGCTTCGCCTTCAGCATGGCGGCATAGCGCGCGCCGACATCGGGGAAGACGAAATTGTCGGCCAGTTCACCGGCCAGCATTGTCACCAGATCCGTTGTGGCGGCCGGCTGGCTCACGGCGGCCGCCGGGGCTGGCCGGGCGGTCAGGGCAATGGCGCTGGCCAACAGCAGGGCGGCAAGCGCGGGGGAGGCGGAAGCGGTGCTGGGCACGGGGAAAAATCCTTTGCGGTGATTGGCAAGCAGGGCTGCCGCCTTGTAAGCCGATTCCCGCGCCTCATGTGCGCAATGGCGGGGGTGATGTTGCCAGTTTCAGGCAGCCGCCCGCCAGTCGACGCGGATCTTTGGCATGATGGACGAATTCGATCGCCAGCTGCTGGCGCTGTTGCAGGAAGACGGGCTGGCCACCGCCGAACAGTTGGCCGGTCAGGTGCCGCTGTCGCCTTCGGCCATCGCCCGTCGCGTGCGCCGCCTGCGCGCCGATGGTGTGATCGCGGCCACCCGCGCCGTGCTGTCGGAACAGGTGGCGGGCCGCCGGCTGCGCGCGCTGGTGATGGTGCAGCTGCACGATCACGCGCCGGCTGCCGGGTTGGCGGCGCTGCGGCAGCGGCTGATGGCGCGGGCAGAGGTGCAGATGTGCCTTGAAGTGTCGGGCCAGCATGATCTGGTGCTGCTGGTATCGGTGGCCGACATGCCGGCCTTCAACGCCTTTGCCGATGCCGAACTGGCCGGTGATCCGGTGGTCCGCCGTTATGAAACGTCGTTCGTGAAGAAGGCGCTGAAGCACACGACGGCGGTGCCGCTCGCCGATTGATCTGCTAGCATCGCGCAAAAGCAGGGAGGGCAAGATGCACGTCGAGCCGACCGGGCAGGCCTGCGGGGCGGTGGTGACCGGACTTGATCTGGCCCGGCCGCTGGCAGCCGAACAGGTGGCCGCTGTCCGTGCCGCCTGGCTGCAGCATCATGTGCTGGTGTTCCCGCAACAGCGCCTGACCGATGATGATCTGGAAGCCTTCACCCTCGCCATGGGCGGCTTTGGTGATGATCCGTTCATCGCCCCCATTCCCGGCCGGCAGCACATCATCGCGGTCGCCCGTGCGGCCGATGAAACCACCCCGATCTTTGCCGAGACCTGGCAT
>JALOSK010000132.1 GCA_025458465.1 Sandarakinorhabdus sp.
GTCGATATCGACACTGCTCATGCGCTCCTTCACGGCGCGTTCCATGCGCAGCAGGCCAACGCGATACTGGTTTTCCAGCAGCTCGCCCACCGAACGCACGCGGCGGTTGCCAAGGTTGTCGATGTCGTCGATCTCGCCCTTGCCGTCCTTCAGATCAACCAGGGTCTTCACCACGGACGCGATGTCCTCGCGGCGCAGCACGGTCACATCGTCGGCGCAGTCAAGGCCCAGACGCATGTTCATCTTCACGCGGCCCACCGCCGACAGGTCATAGCGGTCCGGATCGAAGAACAGGCCGAAGAACATGGCTTCGGCGGTCTCGCGCGTCGGCGGCTCGCCGGGGCGCATGACGCGATAGATCTCGGCCAGCGCATGATCGCGCTCCTCGACCTTGTCGGCCATCAGCGTGTTGCGGATCCACGGGCCCACCGAGATGTGATCGATGTCCAGCAGTTCGATGCTGGTCTGGCCGGCGCGATCGATGCGTTCCAGATTTTCGGCGGTCAGCTCGTCGCCGGCCTCGATGTAGATCTCGCCAGTGGCTTCGTTGATCAGATCGAACGCCGAATACCGGCCGAAGATTTCCTCGGTCGGGATCAGCAGGTTCTTCAGCCCGGCCTTCGCCGCATCGCGCACCTTGCGCGGGGGGATCTTGGTGCCAGCTTCGAACACGATCTCGCCGGTGTCGGCGTTGACGACGTCAAACGCCGGCTTGGCATTGCGCCAGTTGGCTTCATCAAACGGCACCACCCAGCCGGCATCGCCGTTCGGGCCCTGGCCGCGCACCCAGGTGACGCGGTTGTAGAAGAGGTTGAGGATTTCTTCCGAATGCCAGCCCAGCGCATAAAGCAGCGTGGTCACCGGCAGCTTGCGCTTGCGGTCGATGCGGACGTTCACGATGTCCTTGGCGTCGAACTCGAAGTCCAGCCACGAACCGCGATACGGAATCACGCGGGCAGCAAACAGATACTTGCCCGAAGCATGCGTCTTGCCGCGATCATGATCGAAGAACACGCCCGGCGAGCGGTGCATCTGCGAGACGATCACGCGCTCCGTGCCGTTGACGATGAAGGTGCCGTTCTCGGTCATGAGCGGCATGTCGCCCATGTAGACATCCTGCTCCTTGATATCGAGCACGGAGCGGGTTTCGGTGTCGGCATCCACTTCGAACACGATCAGGCGCAGCGTCACGCGCATCGGCGCCGCATAGGTCATGCCGCGCTGGCGGCACTCGTCCACGTCATACTTTGGGTCTTCAAGTTCGTAATGGACGAAGTCGAGCTCGGCCGTGCCGGCGAAATCGCGGATCGGGAACACCGAACGCAGCGTCTTTTCCAGGCCCGAGACATAGCCGATCGCCGGGTTGGAGCGCAGGAACTGTTCATAGCTCTCGCGCTGCACCTCGATCAGGTTGGGCATCTGCACCACTTCGCCGATCTGGCCGAAGGTCTTGCGGATGCGCCGGCGGTTGTTGAACGGCTTGACGCCCTGGGGCGGCTTCATCTGGGTGGCCATGTGCTCGTTCTCGTCCCTTCAGACCGGCGGGGGAACCGCCGGGAAAACAGCAAAAACCGCACGTCATTCCCGCAGACTGCGGCAATGTCGCACGGTCACTGGCGATTGGTGTCCCGCTGGCCTTCCTCCGTCGCGGCCCGATCGCTTGGCGGGCCGTGTCTCGAAAACCAGTGGGCCGGCAGCAGAATCACCCGCCGCCGATCAGTGGAGCGCGTATAGGCGCTTTGTTGGAGATGGGGAAGAGGGTGCGGCGTTTGTCGCGGACACGCAAAAGGGGCGGCCCTTGATGGGGCCGCCCCTTTCGTTCTGGCTTGGCCGGGCCGCGGCAAAGCCGCGTCCTGACGTCGAACGGGTTCCGGTTGGGCGCTGAAGCGCCCGCCCGGCCCCGCCGGCCGTGCTTGCCGGAGTCGGCAAACAGCGCTGCGCGCTATTTGCTCACCCGGCGGCGCATCACTTCAGTTCAACAGTGGCGCCGGCTTCTTCCAGCTGCTTCTTGAACTTTTCGGCATCAGCCTTGGACACGCCTTCCTTGACGGCCTTCGGGGCGCCTTCGACCAGCGCCTTGGCTTCGGTCAGGCCCAGGCCGGTGATGGCGCGGACTTCCTTGATGACGTTGATCTTCTTGCCGCCGTCGCCGGTCAGCACCACGTCGAACTCGGTCTTTTCTTCGGCGGCCGGAGCAGCGGCAGCAGCCGGGCCAGCGGCAACGGCCACGGCGGCAGCGGCGGACACGCCCCACTTTTCTTCCAGCAGCTTGGCGAGTTCGGCAGCTTCCAGCACGGTCAGAGCGGACAGCTGGTCAACGATTGCGTTCAGGTCAGCCATGGTAATTCTCCAGTGTTTTCAGAAGGTCTGTGGTTGGTTGTTCGATTGTTCGAAGGCTTACGCGGCTTCCTTGTCGCCATAGGCGGCAAAGACGCGGGCCAGCTTGGCCGCCGGGGCGGTCGACAGCTGGGCCAGCTTGGTGGCCGGCGCGTTGATGAGGCCCACCAGCTTGGCGCGCAGTTCATCCAGCGACGGCAGTTCGGCCAGCGCCTTGACGCCGTTCACGTCGAGAACGGTGCCACCCATGGCGCCGCCCACGATTTCGAACTTGTCATTGCCCTTGGCAAATTCCACCGCGATCTTGGCAGCGGCCACCGGATCGGCGGACGTGGCCAGGCCCACCGGGCCGGTCAGCATATCGCCGATCGGCTGGTAGGGGGTGCCTTCGAGCGCGATGCGCGCGAGGCGATTCTTCGTCACCTTGTAGCTGGCGCCAGCGGCGCGCATCTTGTTCCTGAGGTCGCTCGACTGGGCGACGGTCAGGCCATGATTGCGCGTGACCACCACGACCGACGTTTCGGTCAGCGTCTTGGCCAGGCTGGAGACGGCTTCGGCTTTCTGGGCGCGATCCATGCTCACTCCATTGCACGTTTCGCCCCGGTGCAAGCCCGAATGGGCCGGCGGCGGGGCCGGACTGGCACGGCATCGCTGCCGCACCGGCTCATTGAGCCTTGCGCCTGCCGATCACCACGATGGGAGAGGAAGCAGGCACCAGGCCCGCCCGAAGAGGATCGCTTGTCTACACGCAGCAACTGCCGCATACAGACCGGAGGCAGGCCAATGGCCGCTCCGAAAAACTTGCCTCGTCTCATGCAGGCCCAGTTGGCTTAAGGGCCCATTCTTGCGAACGCTGCCCACCTGCAATCTCGGACGGTCGCCCGGGCATCGCTGCCCGGAACGGATGCGGCCCGATAGGGAAGCGGCGCGCCAGAGTCAAGCAAAAGGGCCCATCAAGCAAAAGGGCCGGGCGACATGGTCCCCCGGCCCCTTCATTGTTCAGGCAGGCTGGATCAGCCGGCGAAGCCCGCCGAGGCCGGATCCACCTTGATGCCGGCGCCCATGGTCGAGCTGACGGCAACCTTGAGCAGATACTTGCCCTTGGCGCCCGACGGCTTGGCCTTGACGACCGCATCGACCAGCGCATCGAAGTTGGCGCGCAGGGCGTCCTGTTCAAAGCTGGCCTTGCCCAGGATGCCGTGGATGATGCCGGCCTTCTCGACGCGATATTCGATCTGGCCGCCCTTGGCCGCCTTCACGGCTTCGCCAACGTTCATCGTCACGGTGCCCAGCTTCGGGTTCGGCATCAGGCCCTTGGGACCCAGCACCTTGCCGAGGCGGCCCACCAGGCCCATCATGTCGGGCGTGGCGATGCAGCGGTCGAAATCGATGGTGCCACCCTGCACGAGTTCGAGCAGGTCTTCGGCGCCCACCACGTCGGCGCCGGCCGCCTTGGCTTCATCAGCCTTGGCACCGCGGGCGAACACGCCCACGCGCACGGTCTTGCCGGTGCCCTTGGGCAGGGTGACGACACCGCGCACCATCTGGTCGGCATGGCGGGGATCAACGCCCAGGTTCAGCGAGACTTCGATGGTCTCGTCGAACTTGGCGGTGGCCAGGCTCTTCACCAGCGCCAGCGCTTCGTCGATCGGATAAAGCTTCTCGCGGTCAACCGCGGCGGTCAGGGCCTTGGCCTTCTTGGTCATCGCCATTGGATCAGCCCTCCACCACTTCAAGGCCCATCGCGCGGGCCGAACCTTCGATGGTCTTCATCGCCATCTCGATGCTGTTCGCGTTCAGATCGGGCATCTTCTGCTCGGCGATGGCGCGGATCTGCGACTGCTTGATCTTGGCGACGGCTGCGCCCTTGCCCGGCGTGGTGCTGCCCGACTTCAGGCCGGCGGCCTGCTTGATCAGGTAGCTGGCCGGCGGCAGCTTGGTGATGAAGCTGAACGACCGGTCCGCATAGACGGTGATCACCGTCGGGATCGGCGTGCCCTTTTCCAGGCTTTCCGTCTTGGCGTTGAAGGCCTTGCAGAATTCCATGATGTTGACGCCGCGCTGGCCCAGTGCCGGGCCGATCGGCGGCGAGGGGTTGGCCTGGCCGGCCTTCACCTGCAGCTTGATGTAACCTGTGATCTTCTTGGCCATGTGGCCACTCCTTGCTTTGCGGTCATGACGGCCGGGGCAACCGGCCTCCCGCAGTGGGGATGGAAGGCTGAATTACTTCTGCTTTTCCACCTGTTCGAAGCCCAGTTCGACGGGCGTGGCCCGGCCGAAGATGGACACCGAAACCTTGACGCGACCATGGTCGTAATCGATTTCCTCGACCAGGCCGTTGAAACTGGCGAACGGGCCATCGAGCACGCGAACGCTGTCGCCGATCTCGAAATTGGCCTTCCTCTTGATCTTGGCCGCAGGGGTTTCCTCCTGCTTGGTGTTCAGCATGCGGGCGGCTTCGGCTTCCGAAACCGGCTGCGGCTTGTTCTGCTGGCCCAGGAAGCCGGTCACCTTCGGCGTGTTGCGCACGAGGTGATAGACATCATCGGTCATCGCCAGCTTGGCCAGCACATAGCCCGGCATCGACTTGCGCTCGACCTGGCGCTTCTTGCCCTTCACCACCTCGGTGACGGTTTCGGCCGGCACCTCGACGGCTTCGATGAAGCCTTCAAGGCCCATGCGCCGGGCTTCGGAAAGGATCGATTCCTTCACCTTGTTCTCGAAGCCCGAATAGGCGTGGATGATGTACCAGCGCGCCATAATGTCCCCAATTGCCTTCAGGTCGCTCTCAGGCCGCCAGGCCCAGCAGGAATTTCACGGTGCGGCCCAGCAACTGGTCCACACCCAGGAAGAACAGCGACAGCACGCTGGTCATGATCAGCACCATGATGGTCATGCGCACCGTCTCGCCGCTTGTCGGCCAGGCGATCTTGCGGCCCTCGGTCTGCACCTGGCGCACGAATTCGGCCGGGGAGGTCCCGGGCGCCTTCGTCTCGTTTGCCTTTGCGTCACTCACCAGAACAATCCTCGTGCCAATCGCGGCCCATCATCGTCACGGCGAATCGCACCGCCGGGCCAAGCCCGTCCCTGCAAACGCCAAGAACCGGCACGGGCATTCACCCGAAGCCGGCCAGCCAACCTTGCGCGCGCCACCTGCAACCACCCGGAACGACAACGAAATCAGTTCGTTGTCATCACCCGGTGCAGCGGCTGGCAGGAGTGGAGGGGCTCGAACCCCCGGCCCTCGGTTTTGGAGACCGATGCTCTACCAACTGAGCTACACTCCTGTGCGCGAGGAGCGGGCTATAGTGAGGCCGCCAGCGAGGCGCAAGAGGCTGGAAAGCAGAGGCTGGAAAGCAGGGCGCCTGCGCACGGCATGTGCAGTGGCCGTTGAAACCACGCGACGCCTGCCGTAAAGCAGCGCCAGCGCGGGTATAGCTTAGTGGTAAAGCTCCAGCCTTCCAAGCTGGCTATGCGGGTTCGATTCCCGCTACCCGCTCCAAGCGCAGCCCGTCTGACGTCAGCCGCGGTTCTGCCGCGGCGCCCCGTTCCGCCAAGCCCCCCTAAACCACCGCCCCCGGCCGCCGTTCCCTGTTGCACACGCCAACAGGGAGGGCATTCCATGCAGCATCAGCCGGGGCCAATGGTGGCACAGGCGACCGTTCCGCCGCCGGTCGATGCGGCGACGGCGGCAGCGCTCGCCGCCTTTGATGCCGTGCGGGCGCTGTTGCTGGCCACCGGGTTGCCGCCGGAACCGGCGGTGTATGATGCCCTGTGGCGCCACGTGCGCGGCGAGTTGCCCGAACTGTCGGCCGCAATCGAAGCGGCAATGGCTGCCGGCGGCCTGACGCTGGCGGCGCTGATGGCGCTGCGCGAGGCCCATCTGGGCGTGCTGAGCGAAGCCAACGTCAAGCAGCTGATCGCCGAGGCGCATGGCCAGGCCGAAGCGCTGACCCGGCGCATCGAAAGCGGGCAGAATGATCTTGCCGATTATGGCCGCGCCATTGCCGATGGCGGCGAACGGCTGGCCCAGCCGATGGATGCCACATCGCTGGCCGCCCTTCTCGAACAATTGAGCGCCGCCACCAGCACCATCCAGGCCGCCAACACCCGCCTGATCGAGGAACTGGCCGATGCCGCCGCCGAAAGCCGCGCGCTGGCCGATCGCCTGCACCAGGCGGAACGTGCCGCGGTGACAGACGCGCTGACCGGCGTGATGAACCGGCGCGGCCTGATGGCGGCGCTGGAAACTGCGCAGGCCGATGCCACGGCAAATGGCGCAGCGCTTTCGGTTGCCGTGGTCGACATCGATCATTTCAAGCGGTTCAACGATCGCTTCGGCCATGCGATGGGCGATGACGTGCTGTGCTTCGTGGCCCGCCACCTTGCCGATCGGCTGGAAATCGATGGCGGCAGTGTTGGCCGGCTGGGCGGCGAGGAGTTCGTGGGCCTGATGCCAGGTCTGGGCGTGCAGGCCGCCCTTGCCCGCATCGATCACATCCGCGCCGAACTGGCCGGGCAGGTGCTGCGCAGCGCCGTGGA
>JALOSK010000133.1 GCA_025458465.1 Sandarakinorhabdus sp.
GGCGGGCAATTGACGCTGGAAATGCCCGATCATCCTCAATAAGGCGAATCCATGAGCGCACACGCCCCGCACCCCGACATGCTGGCCAAGACGGAAACGCTGATCGAGGCGCTGCCCTATCTGCAGCGCTATGCCGGCAAGACCTTCGTGGTGAAATATGGCGGGCACGCCATGGGCGATGCCGAACGCGCCCGCGACTTTGCCGAGGATATCGTGCTGCTGAAGGCGGTGGGCATCAACCCGGTGGTTGTCCACGGTGGTGGCCCGCAGATCGGCAGCCTGCTGAAGCGGCTGGGCATCGAGAGCCGCTTTGTCGATGGCCTGCGGGTGACGGACGCGGCCACGGCCGAGGTGGCCGAAATGGTGCTGGCCGGCAGCATCAACAAGGAAATCGTGGCGCACATCGCCCAGGCCGGCGGCCGCGCCGTGGGCATCAGCGGCAAGGATGCCGGGCTGGTGACCGCCACCAAGGTGCAGCGCACCGCCAAGGACCCCGGCAGCCTGATCGAGCAGGCGGTGGACCTGGGCTTCGTGGGCGAACCGGCCAGCGTCGATCGTTCCATCATCGACACGCTGGTGGCGGCCGGCATCGTGCCGGTGATCGCGCCGGTGGCGGTGGGCAAGGATGGCCACACCTACAATATCAACGCCGATACCATGGCCGGCGCCATCGCCGGCGCATTGAACGCGGCGCGCCTGTTCCTGCTGACGGATGTGGCCGGCGTGCTGGACAAGGCCGGCAACCTGATGACCGATCTGACGCCGGCCGACATCGCCGGGCTGGTGGGTGATGGCACCATCACCGGCGGCATGATCCCCAAGCTGGAAACCTGCGTGGATGCGGTGAAGGCCGGGGTGGATGCCGCCGTGATCCTGGATGGCCGCATCCCCCACGCGCTGCTGCTGGAAATCTTCACAAGGAAGGGCGCCGGCACATTGGTGAGAGCCGGCTGAGATCGCGGCACTGCATTGGCCGCCCGCTCTCCTGCAAAGCAGGCAAACTGATAAACGACCGATCAGATTGTTATCTGATTGTTAGCCAAGTTGTGTGATCTGGAGGGTCGCATAACGGGGGAAATTCGATGAACATGGCAAAACTTTCGATAGCAGCACTTGTGGCTGTTTCGAGCCCGGCACTTTGTGCAACCACGATCCTTGACTTCAACGCCAATGAAGCCTGTTCCGCCGTGTGTGCCAATGGCGTGCCGGTGCTCGCAACTTATGGCGACACGGCGGACGTCGATGTTTCCTATCTGGTCCGGCAGGGCGTCGGCGATACGCCTGTGGCATCTTCATTCATGATCTGGTGGGATATCGGCTTCAGCGACCTTCAGGGTGTGGTGACGGGCGCACAGGTGTCGGAAATCCGCCTCGAACTTCTGTCGTCGGGCAAGACCATCACCTTGAACAGCTTCGACATGGGGCGCTTCACCGGCGCATTCCTGACAGATTTGCGCGTGTATGATCTTGGCTGGAACCTGTTGTGGAGCGTCACTGATCAGTTTGCACCAGTCACCGGAACAAGATTGTCCTACGTTCCCAACGTAAGTGCCACGAACGGATTGATCATCCAGCATGGGCCGGGATCAGAGAATCGCGGGCTGGACAACATCAGCTTCACTGTCAGCGACGTCACATCGGGCCCGGCTGTGCCGGAACCGGCAGCCTGGGCCATGCTGACGGCCGGTTTCGGGCTGGTTGGCGCAACGGCACGGCGCCGTCAGCGCGGCGCCGTCACGCCCGCGTCCTGATCGACAACCGCGGTGGCGGCGTTCTGGGCCGGGGTGTTCACCGTGCGGGTGGAGCGCACCATCGGCGTGTCCCGGCCCGACCAGTCGAGGAAGCTGCCGCGCGCCTTCTTGTAGTTGGCCTTGGCGTCATAAAGGGTCAAACCCTCCAGATCGAGGTCACGCGCTTCGGCGCTGCCCATGGCGGCCAGCAGCGTGAAGCCGGCGACATAGGCGTTGCGCCGTGCGGTGGCGAGGATCACCTTGGCGTTGATCAGTTCCTGTTCGGCGTTCAGCACTTCGATGATGGTGCGGTTGCCCACGCTGTTTTCGGCGCGCACGCCTTCCAATGACAGGCTGTTGGCGGCAATCGCGGCTTCAGCGGACGTGATCACGTCCAGGCTGGCCTTCCAGCTGGCGAAGGCGGCGCGCACCTGCTGGATGACGCTGCGTTCGGTGGCGATCTGGTTTTCCATCGCCGCCGTCAGCCGCGCCTGGCTCTGGCGGATCTGCGCTGCCGGCCGCCCACCCTGGAACAGCGGCACTTGCAGTTGGGCGCCCACCACGGCGGATTCCTGGGTGGGCGGAATGCGCAGCTGCAGGCCCGGCGGCACGATGGCGCCGCCGAAGTTGTCGCTGCGGTTGACGTTGCCAAAACCGGCCAGGGTGGGCAGGCGGCTGGCGCGGGCAGCCTTCACGTCAAAGCCGGCGGCCTCGCTGTTCTTGGTGGCGGCCGCAATGTCCGGGTTTTCCTTGATGGCGATTTCCACTGCCTCGTCCACGCCGGCCGGCAGGTTCGGCAGGGGCGGCGGCTGCGACAGATCGGCCGGCACCTCGCCCACCTGCTGGATGTAACGTTCCTTGGAACCGATCAGATTGGCTTCGGCGTTGCGCAGATCGGCGCGCGCCTGGGACAGGCGGGCTTCGGACTGGGCAACATCGGTGCGGGTGAGATCACCCACTTCGAACCGGTCCTGCGTGGCGCGCAGGTTGACTTCGAGGTTGCGCACGTTGGCGCGGTTGAATTCGACGATCTGGGTGTCACGCAGCACATCGTTGTAGGCGGCAACCACCTGGCTGAACACGCTGGCTTCGGTGGCGCGCAGCGTTTCCTCGCCGGCGGCAACGCGGGCATCGGCGGCCTTGGTGTTGTTCTTCACCAGCCCGCCCTGATAGATCGGCACCTGCAGCTGCATCTGGGTGTTGAGGGTGCGCGGGATGACGATGAACTGACCCGGCGGAATCAGCACGTTTTCATTGAACTGGCTGTTGAGGTTCAGCGAGGGCAGGCCGGCGGCGCGCTGGATCGGCACGGTTTCGTCCGTCGCCATCTGGTTGGCGCGGGCGGCGTTCAGCGTCGGGTTGGTCTGATAGGCCTTGGCCAGTGCGTTCTGCAGCGTTTCGGCCGATGCCGGGGCCGCAAGCGCCATGACGGCCAGCAGCGCAGCCGAACGGCAAAGCCGGGCACGCATCCCTGTGGTCCGCGCCGGGGAAGCCGCCTCCAAGCCAAGCATCTGCATTCACATCATCCTTCGTTGGACCTGCCCTGCAGCAGGCCGGCGCCCCCATGGAGGTGCCATATAGAGACAAGACACGTCGCGGCCAAGGGGCGCAACGCGCAAATTTGAGCAACAACCAAATCGCGCGTCACTTCACCCCATCGCTCATTCCACCGGCGGCACCGCCTTGAGATAGGCGGCGATGGCGGCGCGATCGGCATCGGAAAGTTCGGCCATGTTGGCCTGCACCTCCACCATGGTGCCGCCCACGCTGTCATAATCAGGCGTGAAGCCGGTCTTCAGATAGTCGGCGATCTCGGCTTCGCTCCAGGCCAGCTTGGCTGGCGTGATGTTGGGGATCTTGCCTTCCCCTTCCGCCGCCGGCCCGCCGCCCAGCCAGCCCGGCTTGAAGATGCCGCCCAACGGCCCGCGCGGCGTGTGGCATTCGCCGCAATGGCCGGGGCCTTCCACCAGATACTGGCCGGCACGCGCCTCGGCCGGTGCATCGGCCGGCAGGGTGACGATGGGCGCGGGATCAAGATAGAGCCGCTTCCACAGGCCGATGCCGCGCCGGATGTTGAACGGGAAGCCGATCTGCCCATCGCCCGGCTTGCCGGCCACGGCGGGCAGCCTGTTCAGCCAGGCGAACAGGTCGGCCACGTCCTGGCCCGTCATGCGGGCATAGCTGGTGTAGGGGAAGGCGGGATAATAATGGCGGCCGTCGGGCGCCACGCCGCGCCGCATGGCGTTGTCGAACTGCGCCAGGCTCCAGCCGCCGATGCCATCGGGGCCGGGCGAGATGTTGGGCGGCTGGAAGCTGCCGAACTGGGTGACCAGCGGCGCGCCACCGCCCAGCTTCAGCCGATCATCACCCTTGGCGCCCTTGGCGGCATGGCAGGAAGCGCAGCCGCCGGCATGGAACAGGCGCGCGCCATTGTCCGGATTGCCGGGGCCCTGTGCCACTTCGGCTTCGTCCAGATACTGCGGCGCGGTGACGAGCCAGCCCGCCACCGCGCCAAGGGATGCCAGCCCGATCAGGCCGGCGAACAGCCGACGCATCTCAACCCTTCTTGATGCGGAAGCCTTCGTGGCAGCTCTTGCAGTTGGCGGTCACCATGCCGAACGCCTTGCCGAAGGTGGCGGCATCGGTGGGCTTGAGCGCAGCGGCGGCCGCGGTATCGGCCTGGAATTTGGCGGTGGCGGCCTTCCAGTCAGCCGGCTTGCTCCAGATGGCGGGCGCGGCTTCGGTCTCGCCGGTGTTGCTGCCGGCCGGGAAGTGCGCCGGGAAGGCCTTGGCGGCGGCGGCATAGTTGGCGAGGATCTTGTTCGCGGTGGCGGCATCGAACGGCGTTGCGCCCTTCAGCATGTCCCCGCCCATCTTGGTGTCGCGGCCATTGGCCTTCATGATCGCCTGGCGCTCCTCGATCGGGCCGGCGGTGGCGGCAGTCGGCAGAATCACGCCAAAGGTCGTGGTGACGGCCAGAACGGCGGCAAGAACGGCACGCAGCATCATCAGTCTCCCCATTTTCAGGCCAGTACGGCTGGCACCGTTCATACCCCTCGCAGGCAGTCCGCGCCAATGGCCCAATTGGCGCAGGCGCGATGATCAGTGCTTCAGGTCGGGCGGGGTGGCATCGGCGCGGATCAGCGCGATGGCTTCGGCCAGCGGCATCACCTTCTGATCGCCACCCTTCAGGCTGCGCAGCGCCACGGTGCCTTCCTCGGCCTCGCGGCGGCCCACCACCAGCATGTACGGCGCCTTCTGCAGGCTGTGTTCGCGCACCTTCAGGTTGATCTTCTCGTTCCTGAGATCGGTTTCCACGCGGATGCCGGCCGTGCGCAGCTGTTCGGCCACCGTGCCCGCATAATCGTCCGCGTCCGAAACGATGGTCGCCACCACGGCCTGCACGGGGGCCAGCCAGGTGGGGAACCAGCCGGCGAAATGTTCGATCAGGATGCCGATGAAGCGTTCATAGCTGCCCAGGATGGCCCGGTGCAGCATCACCGGCCGGTGGCGGCCCCCGTCCTCGCCCACGTAGGAGGCATCGAGCCGTTCCGGCAGCACCGTGTCGGTCTGGATGGTGCCCACCTGCCAGGTGCGGCCGATGGCGTCGGTCAGGTGGAATTCCAGCTTGGGCGCATAGAAGGCGCCTTCGCCGGGCAGTTCTTCCCAGCCCCATTCCGCGTTGTCGCGCCCGGTGGCCTTCACCGCATCGCGCATGGACTGTTCCGACCAATCCCACATCGCATCGCTGCCGAAGCGCTTTTCCGGGCGCAGCGCCAGCTTGATGGCATAATCAAACCCACCCAGATCGCGGTAGACAACATCGAGCAGATCGCAGAAGCGCGCGATTTCCTCGACGATCTGGTCTTCGCGGCAGAAGATATGGGCATCGTCCTGCGTGAACTGGCGCACGCGCATCAGGCCGTGCAGGGCGCCGTGCGGCTCGTTGCGGTGGCAGCAGCCCATTTCGGCCAGGCGCAGCGGCAGATCACGATAGGATTTGATGCCCTGGCGGAAGATCAGCACGTGCGCCGGGCAGTTCATGGGCTTCAGCGCCATCCACCGCGCATCGTTGCTCACCACCGGGCCTTCGTCCTCG
>JALOSK010000134.1 GCA_025458465.1 Sandarakinorhabdus sp.
GCCACCGGCATCATGCCGGCCACCATGGCCACCGTGGTCATCACGATCGGCTGCACGCGCTTGTGCCCGGCCTCCAGGATGGCCTCGCGCTTGGGCACGCCCTTGGCCATTTCCTCGATCGCCATGTCGACCAGCAGGATCGAGTTCTTGGCGACGATGCCCAGCAGCATCAGCATGCCGATGAACACCGGCATCGAAATGGCATTGCCAGTGAGGCCGATGGCAATCAGGCCGCCCAGCGGCGCCAGCAGCAGCGAGAGCATGTTCACGAACGGCGGCAGCACCCGCTTGTAGAGCAGCACCAGCACGGCGAACACCATCACGATGCCGGCGATGACCGCCAGGATGAAGTTGTAGACCAGCTCGCCCATCCACTTCTGCATGCCCAGCTTTACCGATTCCACGCCGGGCGGCAGTGATTTCAGGCTGGGAAGCTGGTTCACCTTTGTCTGCACTTCGCCGGAGATGAGGCCGGGGGCGACATCGGCGCCGATCAGGATGCGGCGCTGCTGGTTGAAGCGGCGGATTTCGGTGGCACCAGCGCCAAAGCTGATGTTGGCCACCACCTTCAGGGGCACGGTGCCACCGCGCGTGGTGGGCACTGGCAGGTTTTCGATGGTGGAAAGGCTGCGGCGCGAGCCTTCGGCCAGCAGCACGCGGATCGGGATCTGACGATCGGCGACGCTGAACTTGGCGACGTTCTGATCAATGTCTCCCAGCGTGGCGATGCGGATGGTTTCCGAAAGCGCGGCCGTGGTCACGCCAAGCTCGGCCGCAAGATCCAGCCGCGGCGTGATGGTGATTTCCGGGCGCTGCAGGCCGCCATCGATCCGCGCCTGGCGCAGTTCCGGCATCTCGCGCATTTCGGTCACCACCTGCTGGGCCGTCTTTTCGAGCAGCGCCGGATCATTGCCGGTCAGGGTGATGCTGATATCGCGGCCACCGGGTGGCCCATCCTGCTGCGAGGCAAAGCCGATGCGGGCGTCGGGGATGGCTGCCAGCTTGGGCGCCATCGACCGTTCCCACTCGATCCGGTGCATCGAACGGTTCTTCTTCAAGGTCAGATAGACGTTGCCGCCGCCGACATCGACATCGGCAAAGGCGGTTTCCATGTCGGGGGAGGCTTCGACGATGGCGACAACCTTGTCCACCACCGCTTCCGTCTGCGCCAGCGTCACGCCGGGCGGCAGGCTGATGGACACTTGGCTGCTGTCGGTGTCGACATCGGGCTGAAAGGTCATCGGCAGGGCCATGAACAGCAGCACCGTGGCGACCAGGGCGCCGCCGCCGATACCGAACACGGTCCACTTCCGGTGATCCAGCGCCCAGCCAAGGGCCTTCATGTAACCATCCACCCACTTGCCGGCGCCATGTTCGGCCTGCCCGTGGCTCTTGAGGAAATAGGCGGCAAGCATGGGGGTGATGAGGCGCGCGACCGCAAGGCTGATCAGCACCGACACCGCGACGGTGGCGCCGAAATTCTTGAAGAACTGACCGGAAATGCCCGGCATCAGCGCAACGGGCAGGAAGACGGCAACGATCGACATTGTGGTGGCGACCACGGCGAGGCCAATCTCGTCGGCGGCGTCCATCGATGCCTGATAGGCGGATTTGCCCATGCGCATGTGGCGCACGATGTTTTCGATCTCCACGATCGCATCATCGACCAGCACCCCGGCCACCAGGCTGAGCGCGAGCAGCGACAACTGGTTGAGGCTGAAACCCAGCCACGTGTCGAGGAACCAGAAGGTGGGGATGGCCGACAGCGGGATGGCCAGCGCCGAGATGACCGTGGCGCGCCAATCCTTCAGGAACAGCAGCACCACCAGCACCGCCAGCACGGCGCCTTCGATCATGGCATTGATGGCTTCCTTGTACTGCGCCTTGGTGTAATCCACCGAGGTGTAGATCAGGCGGAAGTTCACCTTGGGATATTGCTTCTTGAGGGCCTCGATCTCCTTGATCGCGGCGTCATAGACGGTGACGTCGGAACTGCCCTTGGCCTTCGACATCGAGAAGCTGAGCACCTGCCGGCCGCCCAGCTTGGAGACGGAACGCTGTTCGGCATAGGAATCGCGCACCTCGGCAATGTCGCCCAACCGCACGCTGCGCCCGGCGCCGAGATTGATCTGCGTGGCAGACAGGTCGAGCGCGCTGTCGGCATTGCCCAGCACGCGCACGGACTGTTCGGCGCCGGCGATTTCGGCGCGGCCGCCGGCAGCATTCAGGTTCACCTGCCGCAGCTGCGCGTTCACCTGTGAGGCCGTGACGCCATAGGCCTGCATGCGATCGGGATCGAGGATCACGCGAATCTCGCGGGCCACCCCGCCGGACCGCTTGACCTGCGCCATGCCGGAAATGCCCAGCAGCCGCTTGGCCACGGTGTTGTCCACGAACCAGCTCAGTTCCTCCAGCGTCATCGCGGTGGATTCGACGGAGAAATAGGCAATCGGCCCACCGGCGATGTCGAGGCGGCTGACCTGCGGCTGCAGGATGCCCTGCGGCAGATCGGACCGGATGTTGGCCACCGCATCGCGCACGTCGTTGACGGCGCGATCGATGGGCGTGCCGATGGCGAACTGCACGATGGTGCGGCTGTTGCCTTCGGTGACGAAGCTGTTGACCTCATCGACGCCGGTGATGTTGCGCACCGCCGCCTCGACGCGCTGCGTCACCTGGTTTTCCAGTTCGGCCGGTGCAGCGCCGGGCTGCACGATGCTCACCTGCGCGCCGGGGAATTCCACGTCGGGCTGGTTGTTGATGTCCATCGCCTTGAACGACAGCACACCGGCCAGCAGCAGCAGCGCGAACGCCACCAGTGGCGGGACGGGATTCTTGATCGACCAGGCCGAAATGTTGCGCATCGTGTGTGCCTGTTGCTGCGGGTCAGCGGACGGTGGACGCGGTGACCATCGTCGGCTTGATGCGGTCTCCCGGCTTCAGGAAGGCGCCGGCGCTGGCGACCACCTTTTCCGAGCCCGTCAGGCCCGTGGCGATGCCGACGCCGGCATCGGTGATGCTGCCAACCGTGACGGCGCGGCGCACAACCTGATCATCCTTGCCCAGCACATAGACGAAGTTGCCCTGCGCATCGGCCAGCACGGCCGATTGCGGCAGCAGCGGACGCTGCGCCTCGCCGGCGTCGATGCGGGCGCGGGCGAAGGCGCCAACGCGCAGGCCCGGCGCATAGTCCAGCTCGATGCGGGCAATGCCCTGGCGGGTGGTGGGATCGATCACCGGATCCAGCAGCCAGATGCGGCCCTTGAAGCTTTCCGAAGCACCCACCGGCGTGACCGTGGCGGCCATGCCGGCCTTCAGGCGGGACATGTCCTGCTCGGCCAGCTGGGCGCGCATTTCAAGCGTGCCGCCGGCGGCCAGCCGGAACAGCGCCCCGGTGCCGGGGCCGACCACCTGGCCGGTTTCCACGTTGCGGGCGAGAATCAGGCCGGACGAAGGCGCCCGCACGTCAAGCCGTTCGGCCCGTTCGCGGGCGGCGGCCAGCTGCGCCTTGGCGACATTCACGCGGGCCAGCGCGCCGTCACGGGTCGCGGTGCGCTGATCGATGTCGGCGCGGCTGATGAAGCCCTTGGCCACCAGCGATTCGGCCCGGGCAAGATTGGAGTCGGCAAGGCGGGCATCGGCTTCGGCCTGGCGCACGCCGGCGGCCAGCTGGGCGATTTCCTGTTCCTGCACCTGGCGATCGATGCGCGCCAGCACCTGGCCGGCGCTCACCCGCTGGCCGGGTTCGACCAGCACGGCCGTCACGCGGCCGCCTTCGCCCTGCACACCCACCGGTTCATCGCGCTTGGCGGCAATGCTGCCCGGGGCGGTGATGGCATCGGCCACCATGGTGGTGCCCGGCACCAGCACGCTCACTTCCGGCAGGCTGCTGGTGGCGGCCGGCGGCGGCGCGGCTGCCGGCTTGAATGCCTGCCAGCCGGCAACGCCGGCCAGGGCGACCGCAACGGCGATCAGCGCAGGCTTCAGCCAGCGGCGATCCAGACGGCGACGCGGCGCTGTTTCGCCGGCATCCGGCGGGAAGGGATAGACCTCAGCCTCTGCGCTGCTGGGCACGGTCTTGTGGGCGTTCATCGACATGGTTCCTCTGCGAGGGTGTATTATCGAAATACATCACCACGCGCAAGCCTTTCCTCTATATCAGGATGCCGGCAGCAGAAAGACAAATTTGAGCCGCACTTGATGTCCTGTTGCCGCAGATGCGGCGCGATGTGAAACATGCCTCGTGCCGCCTTGCCGGCAGCACGGGGTGACGAGCGACCCGAATGGCGGCAAGATGGCACAAACCGGTAAAGGAAAGGATGACGACATGCGCTCGATCTTCGCCATGGCAGCCCTGATGGCCGTGCCCGTGCTGGCACAGCCGATGCCGCCGGAAGCGGCGCTGCCGGAACGGCTTGCGGATGGCGAACGCCGTGTCATGATCCGCCGCGTGATGAACGAGCCCACCCTCTTGAGCGTGTCGGCCGATGCCGAGGTGACGGAGGCGCCCGACACGTTGCGCCTGTCTGCCGGCGTGGTGACCGAAGCTGCCAGCGCCGACGAGGCGATGAGCGCCAATGCCGCCCGCATGACCGCGGTGGTGGCGGCGCTGAAGGCGGCGGGCCTTGGCACAGGTGACATCCAGACCAGCAGCCTTTCGCTGTCGCCGCGTTATCGCTATCAGCCCAACCAGTCGCCGGAGCGCACCGGATACCAGGCGCGCAACAGCGTTTCGGTGACGACAAAGCGCCTCGGCGACGCCGGCAAGCTGATCGATGCGCTGGTGAAGGCTGGCGCCAACGAGGTGAATGGCCCGGCGTTCAGCCTCGCCGATCCCGAAGCCGCGCTGAACCGGGCGCGCGCTGCTGCCGTTGCCAGGGCGCGGGCCAGGGCCGAGGTCTATGCTGCCGCCGCGGGCATGACCGTCAAGCGCATCGCCGCCATCAGCGAGCCGGGCGCCGAGCCGATGCCGATCGCGCGGCCGATGATGGCGCGCATGGCGGCCGAAGCGGTGTCGGCCGAAGCCACGCCGGTGGAGCCGGGTGAACTTTCCCTTGCGGCGCGTGTGAACGTCACCTTCGAGCTTGACGGCCCGGCCGCCGGCGTCGCGGTGGAAAAGCGCAAACCCTGAAAGGCACTGGCATGGCCTATCGGCGCGGGCTGCACGAGATTGGTGATGGGCTGTTCGCCTGGCTGCAGCCCGATGGCGGCTGGGGCTGGTCCAACGCCGGGCTGATTGTCGAAGGCGGTCCGCGCGATGGTGCGGCAGCGCTGGTCGATACGCTGTTCGATACCGCGCTCACCGCCGAGATGCTGGCCGGGATGGAAGCTGCAACCGGCTTTGGCGCCGCCAGCATCGGCCAGGTGGTCAATACCCATGCCAATGGTGATCACACCCACGGCAACCATCTGCTGGAAAAGGCCGAGATCATCGCGTCGGAAGCCTCGGCGCGGGAGATGGAGGCGTTCTCGCCGGCCCTGCTGGCGCAGTTGAAGGCCGCAGGCGCTGCCGGGCAACTGGGCGTGGCCGGCACCTATTTTGCCGAAGTGTTCGCGCCCTTCGATTTCGCCGGCGTGAAGGAACGCGCGCCCACCCGCACCTTTTGCGGACATGAAACGCTGAACGTGGGCGGCCGCGCGGTCGAACTGATCGAGGTGGGCCCGGCCCACACCGCCGGTGATGTGCTGGTGCACGTGCCCGGCGCGAAGGCAGTGTTCACCGGGGACATATTGTTCATCGAAGGCACGCCGATCATGTGGAACGGGCCGGTGTCCAACTGGATTGCCGCCTGTGACCGCATCATCG
>JALOSK010000135.1 GCA_025458465.1 Sandarakinorhabdus sp.
CCTGATCCTGTCGCGCAGCCATGCCACCGTGCGCTTCCACATCCAGAACGCCGGCGAAAAGCTGAACGCCGTCAACCGCAGCCAGACCATCTTCAAGGCAGCGCAGCTGGGCTATCTCGGCGCGGCTGCCTGAAGCCGCATTCGTTCATGGCGGGTGAAGCTGCCGCCGTGTAGAGCGGGGGCATGAAAAGCCCATGTCTCCGCCTCGCTCCCCTTGCCCTCATTGGCCCTGCGCTGCTGTTCGCGGCGCCGGCCGCCGCCACCACGCTGGCTGATGTCACGGCGGCCCTGAAGGGCACCACCAGCCTTGCGGCCGATTTCACGCAGGCCGGCGCCGATGGCCGGGTGCTCACCGGCAAATTGTGGCTGGCACGGCCCGGCAAGGTGCGGTTCCAGTATGACAAGGCGCCGATGCTGATCGTCGGCGACGGGCGCACCCTTTCCTTCATCGATTACGAGGTGAAGCAGGTCAGCCAATGGCCGGTGCGGCGCACGCCGCTGCAGATCCTGCTGGCCGATGAGCCTGATCTGACACCGGTGGCGCGCATCGTCAGCGATGGTCCGGCCGGGGTGGAAGTGGAAGCGCGCGATCCCAAGCGTCCCGAATTCGGCACCCTCACCATCCGTTTCAGGCGCAGCCCCGGCGCGCCGGGCGGCCTGATGCTGGCCGGATGGACCGCGCTGGACGCACAGGGCGGCAACAGCGAGGTGCGGCTGGCCAACGTGCGCAGCAATGCCAGCCTGAAGGGTGTCAGCTTCGCCTTCGTCGATCCGCGCCGCGACGGCCCGCGCTGACCTGCCGCAGGGCCGCCGTCAATCTTTCTGAATCCGTTCATGCATGGGCAAGGTCGACTCGGTCATAAGGATATCAACAGGCAGCCAGTCGCCTCCCCGGGTTTGCCCCCTGTTGACCGGCCAGGCGACGAGTGAAGGCTCCCTGTTTGCGTGACGAGCGCAGTAACGAACCCCCGGCACCACGCCCCCGGTGCCGGGGGTTCACTCGTTCCGGGCCAGATGATGCAGGCAGGTGACGAATGCTGCGGCTTCGCCTACATCGGCGGCCATGCCGATCAGCATCGCCACCTGGAACATCAACAGCGTCCGCGCCCGTGCCGACATCGTCGAACGGTTCCTGCGCGAGCATCAGCCCGACGTGCTGTGCCTGCAGGAAACCAAGGTGATGAACGATCTGTTCCCGCACGGCCTGTTCGATGCGCTGGGCTATCACCACCGCTTCATCAACGGGCAGCGCATGCACCACGGCGTTGCCACGATTTCCCGCGTGCCGCTGGAAGGCGCCTGGCGCTATGACTGGCAGGACAATGGCGAGGCCCGCCACATCGGCGTGCGCCTGCCGGGCGGCGCCATCCTGGAAAATGTCTATGTGCCGGCCGGCGGCGACGTGCCGGATCGCGACTTGAACCCCAAGTTCGGCCAGAAGCTGGACTTTGTCGAACGCATGACACGCTGGTCGGAAGGCTTGAAGGAGCCGGCGGTGATCGTCGGCGATTTCAATGTCGCGCCGCTGGAATGCGACGTGTGGAACCACAAGGCGCTGCTCGATGTCGTGTCGCACACGCCCATCGAAGTGGAGGCGCTCGGCCGGCTGCAGCAAAGCCACGACTGGGTGGACCTTGGCCGCCACTTCAACCCGGCGCCCGAAAAATTCTTCACCTGGTGGAGCTATCGCAACAACGACTGGCGCGCCTCCAACCGCGGGCGGCGGCTGGATCACATCTGGTGCTCGCCCACGCTCGCCCCGCAGGCCACCGGTTTCGAGGCGCTGCCCGACGCGCGGGACTGGGGCAAGCCATCCGATCACATCCCGCAGATCGTCACGCTTGACCTGTGAGCATCGCGCCGGCCTATCTTGCCGAAGCCGCCAGCGATGCGTTGCGGCGGGGGCGGATCGTGGGCATCGGCTCGCTGGCCATCCTTTCGGCCGAACTGGCCGATGATGCCGGGCTTGCCGCCCTCGAAGCGCACACCCGCGCTGGCCTGATCATCACCGCCCGCCGCGCCGCCGTCTTGAACCTTGCCAACCAGATTGCTGCCGCTGCGCCCGATCCCGAACCTGTTTGGGTTGATCGCCCCGATTGGCTCGATCTGCCGGGCAGCCGCGCCGTGGCCGATCCGGTGCTGGATCTCGCCACCCCCTTCAAGGGCCCGTTCCGCAGCCGCATGCTGGGCGCCGATGCACAATCCGCCCGCGCCGCCATCCAGCTGGCCAAGCACGCCGGCCTGATCCCGGCCGTCTATGCCGTGCGACTGGCCGGCGTCGATGCCGCCGTTTCCTGCCCCGCCGAAGCCGCGCTGGCGCTGCCGCCAGCGCAGGCACGCGTGCATCTGTCCAGCCGCGCCCGCCTGCCGCTGGCCAGCGCGGAGGATTGCGACGTGGTCGCCTTCCGCCCGGCCGATGGTGGGCCCGAACATCTGGCGCTGGTGATCGGCAACCCCGATATGGCGCAGCCGGTCCTGGCCCGCATCCACAGTGCCTGCCTCACCGGCGATGTGCTGGGCAGCCTGAAATGCGACTGTGGCCCCCAACTGCATGCCGCCATCGCCGCCATCGCGGGCAATGCTGGCGGCGGCATCCTGCTCTATCTGCAGCAGGAAGGCCGCGGCATCGGCCTGCTCAACAAGTTGCGGGCCTATGCCTTGCAGGATCAGGGCTGGGACACGGTGGATGCCAACACAAGGCTTGGCTTCGAGCCGGACGAACGCGATTTCAGCCTTGCCGCCGCCATGCTGAAGGCGCTGGGCGTATCGGGTGTGGCGTTGATGACCAACAATCCGCTGAAGGTCGAAGGCCTCGCCGCCCACGGCTTCACCGTCTCCCGCGTGGCGCACGACATGCCGCCAAACCCCCACAACGCCGCCTATCTCGCCACCAAGCGCGACCGGCAAGGGCACATGCTGTGACCATCTTTCACGCCAACCCGGCCGCCGGCACGGTGAGCGCGTTCGGCGAAACCCAGCCCGCCAGCTTCGGCAAGGGCGGATACTGCCCGGCCGCTGAAAAGCGCGAAGGCGACGGCAAGACGCCGCTCGGCATCTGGCCCATCCGCGCCGCCCTCATCCGCCCCGATCGCCTGCCCGCACCCTCCACGCGCCTGCCGTGGCGCTGGCTGCGCCCCTGGGACGGCTGGAGCGACGGCAGCACCGACCCGGCCTACAACCGCCCCGTGTTGACGCCGCATCCTCACAGCCACGAAGCCCTCTGGCGCGACGATCACGCCTACGATCTCATCCTCGTCCTCGCCCACAACGATGCGCCGCCTGTTCCAGGCCTGGGCAGCGCCATCTTCTGGCACGTGCGCCAACCCGACGGCCGCCCCACCGAAGGCTGCGTGGCGATGGACCGCGAGGTGCTGGCGCGCTGGCTGGAGGCGATGGCGCCGGGGAATGCGGTGCTTGTTTCCGCAGAATAGAGGGAAGCGTCCGGACCAACCTCGATCAAATCGATCGGATCGAGATCGTGGCTGGCGCCACGCCGGGGATACAATGCCCTGCTGCGCCGAAGGCACGTGAATTTCCTTTGGCAGACGGTCATTTTTCCGTCATGGAATTTTATTGGCAGAACTGAGCATGGGTCCGCAGGATTCAGATGTTTTTCTGCGGCAATTTTGTTGGAAAACGCGCGCTTTCATGAATTTTCAGCCGTTAGATATAACAACAAACGTTAAATCTTTCCGCCCTTCGTCGCGTATAGATTATCTTTTTGTCGTTCCATTTCCCGAACTGGTTTTAGCAGCCCTATTCCTGGCAGCAGGAAAGCTCTTGGCCTTGAGCTTCGATTTGAATTTTGTCTTGCCGTCCGGCAGCGCACTCGAATTTACCGGCATGAGCTATGGGGTACCATTGTCACTCATCTTCATGCTTGGTTTGTTTCTGATACTGACGAAACAAACGATGCGACTGCTCTATTATGTAACAGCCGCGCTGGCTTACGGCATAATATTGATCACGCATTTCAACATCAAAATGTGGATGAATTTGATAAACCCCTCACTGTGGGACGGTTTCTATTGGAATACGGATCAAATGGTTCGGCCTTTGATTGACGCATCTTTTGAGATACACAATTTCATCGGCGCGATCATTCCATTTGGTGATCATCTATATCTATTTGCATTTCTTGCAATGTTTGCAAGCAGTATAATCGTACATTCAGTGCAATGCTTCATCGTGTTTCGCAAAGTCATTTTTACCGCAATGTTGGTGCATGTGCTCGGTGGGCTAAGCTACCTGGTCATGCCGGCTGTTGGGCCGTTCATGTACGAAAATGGCGTCAACGCGCTCGAAGCCGCGCGGCAGGAGCACATGTATGGCGGCTACCGCGCGTTAATGGCTGGCGGCCGGACCTGGATAGCAAGCCAGGGCAGTCAGTTCATGTTCGCAGCAGTGGCTGCAATGCCTTCGCTGCATGTCGCCTCATCCGCTGTCTTTGTCCATTATGCGTGGAAACATGCGCGCTGGCTGGGCGTTCTATATCTTCCCCTGTTTGCCTTCATCATTTTCGAAGCGATGGCGACGCGCTGGCACTACTGGATCGACGTGGTGGCCGGGCTGGCGCTGACGGCGTTTGCGATCGCCATAGCGACAGCAGTGTTCCGGCCAATAGAGGCGTACCACACCATGCGCCGGCAGGGCCGCGAAGCCCCAGTTTCGGCTTGATGGGCAGGGACTGAGCCCCTGCCCTGTCACCCTGGCGAAGCCCGGGGCGCAAACCCTGTTACTTCAGCACCTCGTCATACCAGGCCGCCATGTCGTCGCGCAGTTTGGCGAGCTCGGCTTCGGACAGATAGATCATGTGGCCGGACTGGTAATAGGTGAACTTGATGTTCTTGCGCAGTTCGGGTGGCAGCAGCATGTGGGACACGTCGAATTCGGCGCCATAGAAGGGCGTTGCCATGTCGTAATAGCCGTTCAGGAACAGCAGCTTCATGTCCGTGTTGGTGCGCATCGTGTGGGCGAGATCGACGGCGGTGTTGGGGTTGTTCTGCACGCCCATGCCGCGGCCGGCCGGGCGGTGGCGCCAGTCCCAGCTCCAGCCCGGTTCGCGCGCCGTCAGGCGGTAGGGCAGATCGGTCTTCACGCCCAGGCGCGTGGCGGCGTAATCGAGGAAGGCGCTGTAATAGGCGCCAGTGATGGCGGTGGAGGCCGGGTCTTCGTCGGGGGTGACGGCGTTCTGATCGGCCGGGTTGAGCGTGTAGCGCGTGTCGAGCCGGCCGACGGAAAGGCCACGATCGCGCAGCAGTTCGGTCATGAACAGCGGCAGTTCGATGCGCAGTTTCGCCCGCTTCAGCACGTCGATGGGCAGGCCGGTGTAGGCGTTCATCTGGCGGGCGGTGGCATCCAGTTCGGCCTCTGAAATGTCGCCGCCCTTGGCCAGCGCGGCGGCATAGGCGCCGCTGGTCCAGGCGCGCACTTCGTTCACGAAGGCATCGAGGCTGGCCGGTTTTCCGCCAGGCAGCGTGCCGTGATACCAGGCAGTCGCCGCGTATCCGGGAAACAGCGTCAGGTAATTCTGATCATAGCCGGGCTGGCGCACGCCATAGTTCATGATCGTGGAGAGCATGATGACGCCGTTCAGCGACAGGCCGCGTTCTTCCAGTTGGGCGGCCAGCGCGCCGGCGCGCAGCGTGCCATAGGATTCGCCCAGCACGACCTTGGGCGATTTCCAGCGGTTGTTCTTCGTCACATAGCGGATGATGGCGCGGGCGAAGGCATCGGCATCCTGATCGACGCCGTTGAAATCCTTGGCCTGGCGGTCGCCCAGCGGGCGCGACCAGCCGGC
>JALOSK010000372.1 GCA_025458465.1 Sandarakinorhabdus sp.
TTTTCGGCCATGATACAGGATTGGGCTGGCATCCGTGCATCGGGCGCCAGCCCACAGCCGTACGGGGGTGGATGGACATGTTGGTGGAAACAGTCTGGGAGCTGATTGGCATCGCCACGCTGGGCCTGGCAGCGCTGCTGGCCTTTCGCCACGGCGGCCGCGATGAACAGATCGCCGCCGCGGCGTTCATCATCGCCACCATTGTGACCCGCCTGTACCACGCAACCTACGCCCATGTGGAATTGAGCATCCTGGCGGTGGACGGAACGCTCCTGCTCGGGCTTGTCGCGCTGGCGCTCACATCTGACCGGTTCTGGCCGATGTATGCGGCCGCCTTCCAGCTGCTGGGCACGGTGGTGCATGTTGCCAGCATGACGGAAGCCGGCAGCTATGCCTGGGCCTATGCGGTTGGGCTGATCTTCTGGTCCTACGCCGTCATGGCGGCGCTGATGGCCGGCACCTGGGTGGAAGGGCGCAGCCGGCGTCTGGTCGGTCGTTGACGTTCCTGCCCATTGCGACATAGGCGCGCGCTTGCCGCAGGCGCTCGCGCAGCGTAGCGCCCCTCCACGGATCGCAGGCTTGCCGTTTGCGAACAAATGTGGAACATGGGGCCATGCAGGATCGCATCCAGGTGCGCGGCGCGCGCGAGCACAATCTGAAGGGCGTGGACATTGATCTGCCCCGCGGCGCGCTCACCGTGATCACCGGCCTGTCCGGATCGGGCAAATCCTCCCTCGCCTTTGATACCATCTATGCCGAAGGCCAGCGGCGCTATGTCGAATCGCTGTCGGCCTATGCCCGCCAGTTCCTCGAAATGATGTCGAAGCCCGATGTCGACCACATCGAAGGGCTGTCGCCGGCCATCAGCATCGAACAGAAGACGACATCAAAGAACCCGCGGTCGACCGTGGCGACAGTGACCGAGATTTACGACTATATGCGGCTGCTGTGGGCGCGGGTGGGCGTGCCCTACAGCCCGGCGACCGGGCTGCCGATTTCGGCGCAGACGGTGAGCCAGATGGTGGACCGGGTGATGGCCCTGCCCGAAGGGACGCGGCTCTACCTGCTCGCCCCCATCGTGCGTGGCCGCAAGGGGGAGTATCGCAAGGAACTGGCGCAACTGCAGAAGGATGGCTTGTGGATCGCATCGCCGTGCGTGCCGGGCTGGAACAGCGGCTGGCGGAAAGCTTTGAAACCGCCCTGAAACTGGCCGAAGGGCTGGCGATTGCCGAACTGGCCGATGCCCCGGCCGATGCGCCCGAAAATGAACGGCGCATCCTGTTCTCGGAAAAATTCGCCTGCCCGGTGTCCGGCTTCACCATTTCCGAAATCGAACCGCGGCTGTTCAGCTTCAACGCGCCGCAGGGCGCCTGCCAGGCCTGCGACGGACTGGGCGAAAAGTTGCATTTCGATCCCGAACTGATCGTGCCCAACCCGGCGCTCACCCTGGAAAAGGGCGCGATTGCCCCCTGGGCCCGTTCCAACCCACCCTCCCCCTATTACAGCCAGGTGCTGGCCAGCATCGGCCGCGCCTATGGCTTCACGCTGAAAAGCCGCTGGGCCGACCTGTCGCCCGAACAGCGCAGTGTCATCCTGAATGGCACCGGCGGTCGCGCCATCCCGCTGCGCTTCGAAGATGGCCGCAAGGCTTATGAAATCGTCAAGCCGTTCGAAGGCGTGATCCGCAATCTGGAAAAGCGGCTGGGCAGCGAAAGTTCCATGGTGCGGGAAGAACTGGAACGCTACCAGTCCCCTTCCCCGTGCGAGGTGTGCCACGGTGACCGGTTGCGCCCGGAAGCGTTGAGCGTGAAGGTGGCTGGCGAAACGATT
Source organism: Sandarakinorhabdus sp. (assembly GCA_025458465.1). Classification (GTDB taxonomy): domain Bacteria; phylum Pseudomonadota; class Alphaproteobacteria; order Sphingomonadales; family Sphingomonadaceae; genus Sandarakinorhabdus. Next base: position 1,831 of record JALOSK010000372.1, read on the forward strand.
GCGCAGGCCGTGCGCCGCCCGGTGGGCGAAGCGTTGCGCTGGGCGCTGGGCGTTGCCGATCAGCTCACGCCCAAGCAGCGCGCGATTGGCGACCGCATTCTGAAGGAAATCACCGAACGGCTTGGTTTTCTTGACAATGTCGGGCTGGATTATCTCAACCTCGATCGCAAGTCAGGCACGTTGTCGGGTGGTGAATCGCAGCGCATCCGGCTGGCCAGCCAGATCGGATCGGGCCTGTCGGGCGTGCTCTATGTGCTGGATGAACCGTCGATCGGCCTGCACCAGCGCGACAATGACCGGCTGCTGGCCACGCTCAAGCGGTTGCGCGATCTGGGCAACACCGTGCTGGTGGTGGAGCATGACGAGGATGCGATCCGCCTGGCCGATCACATTGTCGACATGGGGCCGGGCGCGGGCGTGCATGGCGGCCAGGTGGTGGCACAGGGCACGCTGGCCGATATCCTGGCAACGCCGGGCAGTGTCACCGGCGACTATCTGGCCGGGCGCCGCAGCATCCCGGTGCCAGCAGCGCGGCGGCGCGGCTCGGGCAAGCATCTGACGGTCAGGAACGCGCGCGGCAACAACCTGAAAGGCGTGACCGCGCGCATCCCGCTGGGCACGTTCACCTGCATCACCGGCGTGTCGGGCAGCGGCAAATCCACCTTCACCATCGACACGCTGTTC
>JALOSK010000136.1 GCA_025458465.1 Sandarakinorhabdus sp.
GCGCCATCCAGCTCGTTGGCCGAAGGCTGGCGGCTGCCATCGCCGGCGGCCAGCGTGCTGGCGCCATAGGGCGTGCCGCCGCTGATTTCGGTCATGATGGTGTTGCCGGCAAAGCTGTAGGGCAGGCCCACGATGATCATGCCGTGATGCAGCAGCGTGGTGTGGATGCTGGTCAGCGTGGTTTCCTGGCCGCCATGCTGGCTGGCGGTGGAAACGAACGCGCCGCCCAGCTTGCCGATCAGCGCGCCCTTGGCCCACAGGCCGCCGGTCTGATCGAGGAAATTGCGCATCTGCGCCGCCATGTTGCCAAAGCGGGTGGGCGTGCCGATGATGATGGCATCATAATCGGCCAGTTCATTGGGATCGGCGATCGGGGCGGCCTGCTCGGTCTTGTAGTAGAAGGCTGCGGCCGTATCGGCGGGCACGAGTTCCGGCACCCGCTTCACCACGGCTTCGACGCCGTCCACGCTGGCCGCGCCCTCGGCCACGGCATTGGCCATGGTTTCGATATGACCCCAGGAGGAGTAATAGAGAACGAGGACGCGGGCCATGTGACTGCCTTTCAGATCAGAAGTTGAAGCTGGCTTCGATGCCATAGCGGCGCGGGCGCGCCTTGAACACGAAGCCACCGGGGGAAAATTCGGCGTTGTAGATTTCGTTGAACAGGTTCTGCGCAAACGCCGTCACGCTGAATTTCTTCGACGAAACGCCCAGACGCATGTTCACCAGATCGACCGGATCGCGGCTGGTGGAGTTTTCGACATCCCACCAGGTGCGGCCGATGCGGTTGTAATCCACCCGCCAGTTCAGATCGAGATCGTCGGCGATCGGGCGGCTGTAGTTGATGCCAGCGTTCAGCGTGTAGCGGCTGATCAGCGGCAATTCGTTGCCGATGAAGGCCGGGTTGGCGAACTGCTTGATATTGCTGTCCGTAAAGCCAAGGCCCACGTTGATATCAAGCCCCTTCATCGGACGCAGCGTGGCATCAGCCTCGAAGCCCTTGATCTGGGCCAGCGGCACGTTGCCCAGGTTCTGCGTCGAGTTGGCGGCCAGGAACACGAAGAAATAGCTGTTCTCGGTGCGCGTGCTGAAGGCGGCGGCGTTGAAGGTCAGCAGCCGGTCTTCGGTCTGGGTCTTGACGCCGACTTCCCAGGTCTCGGCCACTTCCGGCTGGAAAATGTCGCTCACGCCCACGATGCCGTTGGCTGCCGCAACCGCGCCCACGCCGGTCTGGTTGAAGCCGCCGGAACGGAAGCCGCGGCTCCAGCCACCATAAAGCGTCACATTGTCCACCGGCCGATAGCTCAGGGTGAACTTGGGCTGCCACGACTGGAAGCTCTGGCGCCGCACTTCACCGGTCACGCCCTGCGGGAAACCCGGCACGTTGGGCAGGAAACCGGTGGGGGTGAGCGTGGTGTTGCGACGGTTGTCGCGGTCATAACGCAGCGACGCATCAAGACGCAGCTGTTCGGTGATCTTCCAGCTGGCGTTGCCGAACACGGCCCAGGCGAAGTTGCGCTGCGCGTCCGACAGGAAGCTGAACTGCGGGTTGTTGCCGGTCAGGCGCGGTTCGCGGAACACCGGGAACACGCCATTGCCGGTGTCCACCATGTTGCCGGTGGAGATGAAGCGGTTGGTGCCGACCATGTAGGTGCCCAGCGTCACCTGCACAGGCTTGTCGGCCGGGGACTCATAGCGGAACTCGTTCGACCAGGCGTCCACTTCCAGGAACTGGCTCTGGTTCAGGTCGAAGCCGTTGCCCGGGCCAAGGATTCCCTCGAACAGGTTGAAGAAGAAGCTGTCCGGGATCGGCTTGAAGTCGAAGGCGTCGCCGGTCAGCACTTCGGTCAGGCGGTCATAGCTCAGTGTGTTGCTGAGCGTGCCCCAATCGGCCTGATAGCGCACCTTGACGGCGGCATTCCACATTTCGCGGTCGTTCTGGCCGGGGTTGTTCACCTGCACCGGCAGCGAGGTGTCGTTCACGTCGCCGACGATGTTGAAATAGAGTGCCTGGGTCTGCAGGTTCGAATAGGCGACGCGCAGATCGACGTCGAAGTTGCTGGTGGGCGACCACAGCAGGTTGCCGCGCAGGTTGAGATCCTTGATGGGATCGGCCTTCTCGCCCAGGAATTCGTTCTGGATGAAGCCATCGGTGTCATACCAGCTGCCCGACAGACGGAACTTCAGATTTTCCGCAACGGGCCCGGAAAGATTGCCGCGCACATAATAGCCAAAGCCATTGTCGATCCCGGCCGTCACCTTGCCCGACAGATAATCGGTGGGGGCCTTGGACTTGATGATGATGGCACCGCCGATGGCGTTGCGGCCCCACAGGCCGCCCTGCGGGCCCTTCAGCGCTTCGATCTGCTCGATGTCGAACAGTTCCTGGTTGAACTGCGCCGGGTTCACCTGCTGGATGCCGTCCACGATCACCGCAACCGAAGGCTCGCTGTTGCGGGCCTGGGTGATGCCGCGGATGATCACGAACGCGTTGCCGGCGTTCTGGGTCTGCACCAGATTGACGTTGCTGGTCAGCGCTATGAAGTCGGCCGGGCGCTCGATGCCGGCCTGCTGGATGGTGGCGGCATTGAACGCCGCGATAGCCGCCGGGGTTTCCTGCAGCGTGCCCGAACGGCGCGTGGCGGTGACGATGATCTCGCCGCTGTCTTCGGCTTCGGCTGCGGCCGTCGCGGTCTGGGCGAAGGCCGGCAGCGCGGCAGCGGCCAGCGCGGTGGTGACCATCAGGCGCGCAACGGTACGGAAATTGGCTTGCATCAGAAACCTCCCCAAGTGCCGCGGCCGGTTTCATCCGGCGGGACATTGACCCGATTGCCACGCGAACCAGAGGCCGGTGACACATCAGTGCGCGGCCTTAACCCTTCGTCATGCGAAGTCAAGTTCGATATGCGAATATGACACGCACATTTCGCCGCACATGAACCGTCGAAACACGGGGCAACCCCGGCAAAACCAGCGAAAACCGCCTGATTACCGTCAAGAACGCGCCCGAAATGCCATGCACTAGATGATCAGGCGCCAGCCAGGCTCCGGGCAAGCTTTGGAAAGCGGCGCAGTTCGGCCTCGATGGCGCCAGCGGCTTCCTGCAACAACGGCAGGCGGGTGCGCACCAGCTCATCCTGGCTGATCCGCGTGGTGGACGTGGAGCAGTTGATCGCCGCCACGACATGGCCGGCGGCATCGAACAGCGGCACCGCCACCGAAACAATGCCATAATCCAGTTCGTCGAGCGCGCTGTCGTAGCGCCGCTCCACCACGGTGCGCAGGCGGGTGCGGAAACTGTCGGGATCGGTGATGGTGCGCTCGGTCAGGCGGGCAAGCGGGCCGCCTTCCAGATAGGCCTCAACCGCTGCATCGCCCTGAAACGCCAGCAACACCTTGCCCATCGACGTGGCGTTCAACGGAAAGCGCGTGCCCACACCGGCGCCAAGCCGAATGCGCCGGTTCGACGGGATATGTACGACATAGAGGATCTCGCGCCCTGACCGTACCGCCAGGCTCACCGAATCGCCCGTCTGCGCCGACAGCGCCTGCAGTGGCGGTACCGCCACCGTTTCGATGTTCATCGAGTTCAAATAGGCCGATCCGAACGCCAGCACCTCTGGCGTCAGCAGGAAGCGCCGCCCATCCTGCCTGATATAGCCCAAGGCAACCAACGTGTTGAGGCAGCGCCTTGCCACGGCAGGCGGCAACGCCGTGGCCGCAGCAACTTCCGACAGCGCCATTTCCGGCCGCGTCGCATCAAAGGCCCGCAGCACCTTGAGGCCGCGTTCCAGCGTGGACAGATATTCCGGATCCTTCTCGCCACCCATGCGGCTGACTTGGCCGGCTTTTTCGCGAGCCGTCAACTATTCCGCCGCCTCAGCGCGCCGGCCCAGTACGGCCTGATTGTCCTGCCCCAGCAGCGGCGGCGCGGTGACGGCCAGATTGCGCTGTCCATCAAAGGAAATTGGCGAGCGGATGGTGCGGAACTCGCCCATCGGCCCCGGCGCCGAAACCTGCAGTTGCAAGTGCCTTGCCTGTTCGTTTTCCAGCACTTCCACCGTGGTGGCCACCGCCGCCGAGGGCACCTCCAGTTCGCGCAGCCGCGCCAGCCAGTCGGCCCGCGGGCGGGTGGCGAAGATCGGCGCCAGATAGGCGACCACATCCTCATAATGGGCGATGCGGGCATCCCGGCTGGCAAAGGCCGGCTGGGCCAGCATGTCCGCGCGCTCGACCGCTTCGGCCAGGTTTTCCCAGAACTTGGGCGGGCTCGACATGTGCAGGGCCAGCCACAGGCCATCGCTGCACTGGAACACATAGGATTGCGAAACATGCGGGCGGCTATAGGGGCCCATCACCTGATCGGCGGCAAAAAGATGCGTGAAATCATCGAGGTTAAAGTGGGCCATGGCCTCGAACATGGAGGTTTCCACAAGCCCGCCCTGCCCGGTCTGCTGCCGGCGATAGAGCGCGGCGAGCACGCCCTGCGCGGTGTAGAAGCCAGTCATGGCATCGGCGATGGCGGGCCCAACCACGCGCGGGTGTTCGGGGTTGACCAAAAGGCGCAGGAACCCGCTGGCGGCCTGGGCCACGGTGTCAAACGCCGGACGGTCGGCATCGGGGCCGCTGCTGCCAAAGCCGGAGATGCTGGCATAGACAAGGCGCGGGTTGATGGCTTGCAGCCGATCGAAGTCCACGCCAATCTTCTTCGCCACGCCGGGCCGGAAATTTTGAATGAACACATCGGCTTCGCTGACAAGCTTGTCGAATGCCGCCAGATCATCGGCGCCCCGCGTGTCGAGCGTGATCGATTCCTTGTTGCGATTGTAGGTCTGGAAGTGCGGGGAATAGAGCGTGCCCTTGTACGCCCGGAACGGATCGCCGGTGCCCGGCTGCTCCACCTTGATCACCCGTGCACCCAGATCGGCCAGCAGCATGCCAGCGCACGGGCCGGTGATGAACGTGCCCATTTCCAGCACCGTCACACCCGCCAGCGGCAGCACCGCGGTTGTCGCAGCTGTTTGCGTTGCCATCACCCATCCCCTTCACCAGCAGCGCCGAAGCATCCACAAACGGCGCCTTCCAGGGCCATGTTGTCCCGGCGAAGGCACCAAACTCGCAGGCTTTGAGCGCTTGCGGACACCCGAAACGCACCATTTGCGTTGTTCGTGTGCGCCCGAAACCTGCTGGACAGACCCCACAGCATCAGCCGCGACCCTGCCCGCCCAGCTTGCTTCCCTTATGCTTTTCGCATATCGAAGGCAAGTTCGTATTTCGAATTTTGAGGATCACATCATGCGCATCGGCAAGCAGGACGCTCCCTTCACCGCCATCTGCACCTCCGACACCCACCACATCAAGGTGCGCGGGAAGGATCTGACCGGCGAAATCATCGGCAACACCGATTTCACCACCTATTTCTGGATGCTCGTCACCGGCCAGGTGCCCACCGACACCCAGAAGTTCTTTGCCAATGCCGTGCTGTGCGCCATTGCCGAACACGGCCTCGTGCCCTCGGTGGTCGCCGCCCGCATGACCTATGCCGCAGCGCCCGAAGCCTTCCACGGCGCTGTTGCCGCCGGGCTGCTGGGCTGCGGCAGCGTGGTGCTGGGTTCTGCCGAAGTCGCCGGGCGCTTCCTGGCGCAGGTGGTGGCCAGCAGCGATCCGGCCGCCGAAATCCGGCTCTTGCGTGCCGAAAAGAAGGCCATCCCCGGCTTTGGCCATCCCCAGCACAGCGAAGGCGATCCGCGCGCCAACCTGCTGCT
>JALOSK010000137.1 GCA_025458465.1 Sandarakinorhabdus sp.
ATGCCACGCCGGGCCATGCTCGCCGCCGCCGCGCAGATAGGCGTGCACATAGACACCGCCCCGTTCCAGCCACAGCTTGCCGAACAGCGGTTCATGGCGTGGCGTTACCGGCACATCATAACCGCCATAGCCATAGATCAGGGTGGGGTTGCGACCGTTGGTGGCCAGCCCGCGGCGATAGGTGATCGTATAGGAAATCGGCGTACCGTCGCGGCTGGTCGTCCGGCGCAGTTCGCTGACCAGATCATCCGTGCGAAAGGCCGGCGCGGCTGCCGTGATCGTTTGCAGCGCGCCTGTGTCGGGATCGGCCAGCACCAGGCGGGGCGGCACCAGCGGCGCTTCGATCTCCAGCAGCAGGCGGCCCTGTTCGGTGCCCATCACCGAAAGGAAGCGATCGGCCGGCAATGGCAGCACGCGCGTGCTGCCATCCGGCGCCAACACCACCACGCGGCTGCGATAATCATGCAGCAGTTCCAGATACAGGCGATCGCCGGCCACGGTGACGCCGCGCAGGGCATCATTGCCTTCGGGGCGGAACAGCAGGCGCGCACCGCTCACATCGCCCTTGTCCAGCAGGGGCGCCACCGGCACGGCCACCAGGGCGCCTTGTGGCAGCACGGTTGCGCCGCCTGCCGGCTGCCAATCGGTGTTCAGCCGCAGCAGCAGATCGCCGCCGGCCATGCCCATGCCGCTGGCATATTCCGGCAGCGGCAGCGGGCGGCGCGCGCCATCGCCGGCCACCCATTCATATAATTTGCGCTCGAAATCGGTTTGACGCACGGCCACGAAGCCATCGCGCCCGCCATGGCCGATCAGCATGGCCGACAGCATGGCATCCTCGTGATCGATGCTGAACACGGGCGTGGTGCTGGCCAGTGGTGTCCCGCGTGACCACAGCCGCAGCGTCTTGGGCAGTTCGGAACGGTTCAGGCTGTCCGGCCCCAGCACCGGCGCCACCAGCAGGCGATTGTCGTCCACCCACCACGCCCGGCTCTTGCTGTCCTTGATGAAGAAGCCGTCCGCCACGAAGCTGCGGCTGGCCAGATCATATTCGCGGGTTTCCACCGCGTCCTTGCCATTGTCCGAAAGCCGCACGAGGCAGCGCTGCCCCCGGCAGCTGGCGCCGGCAAAAAACCATTTGCGCTTGTCTGCGGCCGACACGCGATCCAAATCGATCATCGTCTGCCAGTCGGGCGACCCGGCCAGCCACGCCGCCTTGGGCGCGCGCCGCCATATGCCCTGCGGGGCCGTGCGCGACTGGTGATACTGGTACACGTGATCGCCGATGAACTGCACCGGCTCCAGCGTCGCGTCGCTGGTCAGCACGGTTGCGGCGTCGGCCTCCAGCGCGGCAAAGCGGGGATCGGCCTTGATCGCAGCAAGGGTGGCGCGGTTTTCCCGCGCCACCCAGGCCTTGGTTCGGGCCGTGTTGCTGTCGTCAAGCCAGGCAAAGGGATCCGGCGCCGCCACGGCTGGCCCTGCCAGCAACATGCCCAGCAGTGCCGCGCGCCAGATCCTCATGGCCTTGCCTCCCCTTACAGGTTCACCCGGAAACCGGCGTACATGAAGCGGCCGGTGATCGGGAAGACTTCCGCGCCGGCGGCGCTGCCGCCGCCACCCAGACGCGTGTCGGGCAGTGCCGGCGGCAGGCGATCGAACACGTTGTCCATGCCGGCAAAGAAGCGGATCTTGTCGGTCAGCTGATAGGCTGCCTGCAGGTTGAACAGGAAGAAGTTGCCCGAACCCAACGTGGCGCGATTGTCTTCCGGCTGCACCGGTTGCACATCACGCACCATGTTCGACAGATAGTTCAGCGTGCCGGTGACGCTCAGCTTTTCCAGCTGCCAGTTGGCGCTGAAGCGCCCCTTCCATTTCGGGAAGCCGAACTCGCCATTCTGATCAAGAATGGCGCTGCCGGTGACGGTGCCGGGCGCCACCACGGTTTCCACCGCCAGCGTGCGCGTGCCCACCAGACCCAGGTTGAGCTGGCCGGCACTTTCGAGATCAACCGCATAGTTCAGTGCGAAATCGACGCCGGTGCGGCGCAGCTGCGACACGTTGATCTGCTGGCGGCGGATCTGCAGGATGTCACCGCCCGGCGCGCGGGTGATGGAGCTGCAGAAGTTGTTGCTGATGCTGTCGAGATCGACGCAGTTGTTCAGGATGTCCTGCGCGCCGAACACGTTGATCGCATCGGCAATCTCGATCCGGTAATAGTCCACCGTCGCCGACAGGCCAGGGATGAAGCTTGGCGTGAAGGCCGCGCCCAGCGTCAGCGTGTCTGCCTTTTCCACCGACAGCGTCGGGTTGCCGGCGGTGGCGGTGCGGATGTTGATGGTGCGGGCGTTGGAGACGAAGCCATTGGGCACGCCCAGCGCCGTGCAGTTGGCGCCACGCGATGGCGAACCGCCCGAACGGAAGTTCACATCGCACGGATCATCGACGGTGATGAAGCCTTCGGACGCCGGCGAGAACAACTCGCCCACGTTCGGTGCGCGCACGGCGCGGGCAAGGGCGCCGCGGAAGCGGAAGTCCTTGGTGGGAGCCCAGGTGCCGCGCACGTTCCAACTCGTGGTGTTGCCCGATGTGGAATAGTTGGAACCGCGGATCGCGCCTTCCACTTCAAGGCGGTGGAAGAAGGGCTTGTCGGTGATGATCGGCACCAGCGCTTCGACGAACCATTCGAACACGTCGAACTGGCCTTCGGTCGCAAGGCGGCGGGTGAAGAAGAAGCCCTGGCCCTGCTGATCGATCGGCGAGGTGAGGTAACGGCTCTTTTCCTTGCGATATTCAAGGCCGCCTGCCACCGAAATGGCGCCGGCGCCCCAGAAATCACCGATCGTGCCGTTGACGATGCCGGTGGCAACCGTCTGCGTGAGTTCGGCGGTTTCGGTGGCAAACGGGATGCGCACATAGTTGAGCGCCGCGCCGCTGAACGCCGCGCCCGGCTGCAGCAGGTTGATCGGCACGCAGCCTTCCGCCCGCGCGGCATCGGAACGGCACTGGATGGTGCCACCGGGTCCGGTCACGGCGTCGATCGCGTTCAGCCAGCGCTGCTGATAGAGATCGTTGACGCGGGTGTTGGAGAAATCGGTGCGACCATATTGGAACACCGCTTCATAGCGGAAATCGCCAAGGCCCAGCTCACCGCGCGCGCCGGCATTCACCTGCAGCACGTTGCGGCTGGTATCCTGACCGCGCGGCCCAAGTTCCTGATCCGACCGGATGATGCCGATGGAAGTGACATTGGCCTGCTGCATGAGGGTGCGCAGCGAATCGGACACGAACGGGTTGTCGATCGAGATGCGGTTGGTGGTCGGCGGAATTTCGAACACCGAACCAAAGCGCGAGGACGACCTGGTGGAGGTGTAGCGCGATTCCATGAACAGCTCGAGGTTGGCGTTCACCTCGAAGCGGGCATTGGCCGACACCACGAAGCGTTCCAGCGGCACGCGCAGGATGCACTCGTTCTGCGGGCACTGCGGATCGAAGCCCAGCGTGGCTTCGCCGCCATCGGTGAGGTTGCCCGGCAGCAGGCCCGACGGGCCGAGGGCGAAGTTGCGCACCGAACCATCGGCGTTGAAACCAAAGGCGCGGGTGCCGCCGCCCGGGTTCAGCAGGAACATCGATTCACGCTGGCCGCCAAGCTGGCGGATGTTGGGCGCGACAACGAAATCGGGGATGCCGTCGCGCGGACCGGTGTTGGCCGGGTTGGGAATATAGTTCAGGCCCGACACACCAGCGGGACGCGCATCCCAGGGGACATCGCCTTCCTTCGTATAGCCCACGAAGGCGGTGACGTTGCCACGGCCATCGGCGAAGTTGGCACCCGCCAGCGCCGAAAGACTGTAGCGTTCGGCATCGCCGCGGCTGGAAATGCCGCCCTGACCGTCGATCTGCAGGCCTTCGAAATTGCGCTTGAGCACGAAGTTGACCACGCCGGACACGGCGTCGGCGCCATAAGCGGCGGAGGCGCCGCCGGTGATCACGTCCACGCGCTCGATCAGCGGGGCCGGGATGGTGTTGGTGTCAACCGAAGTGGTGTTCGGGTTGGAGCCAACCTGGCGGCGGCCGTTGATCAGCACCAGCGTGCGGTTGGTGCCCAGGTTGCGCAGATCGATCAGATCGAGGCCCGCGCCGTTGAAGGTGACGCCGGTGGTGTCACCGCCCACACCCGGTGCCAGCGCCGGCAACTGGCGCAGCACGTCGCCCGGGCTTACCGCGCCGGCATTGTCGAAATCGGCGCCGCCAAAGCTGACCGTGGGGGTGTTCGTATCCGCCAGCGCACGGCGCAGGCGCGAACCGGTGACCACCAGTTCCTCGACATCGGCTTCCGCAGCCGCTGTCTGGGTCGGGCTGGCCTGCTGGGCCAGGGCCGATTGCGCGATGGCGGCAGATCCCACCGTCGCCAGTACAACAGCCCGCATCGTCTTGCTGATTGCCATCATGATCCCCTCCGTTTCGGCAACATGTGCCGTGATGTGCCGTGGTCTTGCTCGTCAGGCGCTGCACCTGCGCGCCGCCTTCACCTGCAGGCAGAGGCCCCCTCAAGCGTTCTGCCGGCGGCGCTGGTGACATGAAGGAGGGTTGGTTGCAATGGAACATATACCGTATACAAATTGACGCGGATCGACTGCGATGCAAATGCAACACTCAGGGTGTTGCGTGCAGGCCGTGCTGGTGGGCCGGTGTCAGGCAGCAGACAGCGCGAGCCTGGTGTAAGGGGGGAGCGCAGGGGGGCGCCCACGACAGATGAAGCGACTGATCATCCGGACCTTGTCTGACCAGCTGGTCGACGTCGTGCGTGATCGCATTCTGATGGGCCACGCACCGGCCGATCAGGCCATCCGTCAGGACGCGCTGGCCAGCGAGCTGGGCGTCAGCAAGATTCCCCTGCGTGAAGCGCTTGCCCGGCTGGAACAGGAAGGGCTGGTGCGTTCACACGCCAACCGCGGTTATTTCGTGCGCGCCCTTGATCCCGGGGAGGCAGAGGAGGTCTATTCCCTGCGCCTCACGCTGGAGCCTGAAACCGCCGCGCGCGCTGCCAGCCGTGCCAGTGCGGAGGAACGCGCCGCCCTGATGGCGGCCTTCGATACGCTGTCTGCCCAGCCCGCCGATCGCCGCCTGGCGGCGGTGCGGCTGAACCGGGAATTCCACATGGCGATGGTGCGGCCATCGGGTTTGCCCATCACGGTCCAGCTGCTGGAGCGCCTGCACGTGTTGAGCGATCGCTATGTCCACAAACATCTCGAGCCGCTGGGCCGGGACGAGCGTGCTGCAAGCGAACATGCGGTGCTGCTGCAGCTTTGGCTGGCCGGCGATGGCCCCGGAGTGGCCGCGGCCCTGTACCAGCATATCGAAAACACCCGCGCCGATCTGCGGCGGCAACTGCAGCCGGCAGGGGACGGCACCGCGCCGGCCTGAAGCCTGGAATTCGCGCGGAGAGATTCCGGCGTCTTTGGGGCTCCGATCACGGGCCGAGGCAGTGGTCTTTATATGATTGGTCTGGCACCATGCTGCGGCGCTATTTCTGGGGGCCCAAGGACTCTGGGCGGGCGGACGAGCCGATCATCCAGGATGAAGGCGACGCCCTGAACTGCGGCGGCACGCGGTTCCTGCACGCCAACCACCAGGGCAGCATCATCGCCGCCAGCAACTGCGACGGCAACCTCACGGCCATCAATCGCTATGATGAATATGGCATCCCGCAAGGGAACTGGGGCCGGTTCCAATACACCGGCCA
>JALOSK010000138.1 GCA_025458465.1 Sandarakinorhabdus sp.
CGCCATTGCCGGCTGGGGCTTCGATACCGGCGCGCTGGCGGTGGGCGACGCCAGCATGGATGCGTGCCTGGCCTTCACCGCCGATCTGGAGCGCCGCCGGGCTGATCTGCCGTTCGATATTGATGGCGTTGTCTACAAGGTGGAGCGGCTGGACTGGCAGGAACGGCTGGGCCAGGTGGCGCGCTCCCCGCGTTGGGCGGTGGCGCACAAGTTCCCGGCCGAAAAGGCCGAAACCACGCTGCTGGCCATCGATATCCAGGTGGGCCGCACCGGCGCGCTGACGCCGGTGGCGCGGCTGGAACCGGTGACGGTGGGCGGCGTGGTGGTCACCAACGCCACGCTGCACAACGAGGACGAGATTGCCCGGCTGGACGTGCGGGCAGGGGACAGGGTGCGCGTGCAGCGCGCCGGTGACGTGATCCCGCAGATACTGGGTGTGGTGCCGTCCGATGCCCCGCGTGGTGCGGCGTTCGTGTTTCCCGATCATTGCCCGGCGTGTGGTTCGACGGCTGTGCGCGAAGAGGATGGCGCGGTGCGGCGCTGCACTGGCGGCCTCACCTGCCCGGCGCAGCGCCACGAACGCCTGCGCCATTTCGTCAGTCGCAACGCGCTGGATATCGAGGGGCTGGGCACGGAGCGGCTGGAGCTGTTCGCCGCCGAGGGCCTGATCGAAAGTCCGGCCGACATCTTCCGCTTGAAGGACAAGCGCGACAGGCTGCTTTCCCTGCCGGGCTTCAAGGAAAAATCGGTCGACAAGCTGCTGGCCGCCATCGACGAGCGCCGCACGGTGAGCCTCGATCGCTTCCTGTTTGCGCTGGGTATCCGCCATGTCGGCGAGGTGACGGCCCGCGATCTGGCCCGCGCCTTCCGTTCGGCCGAGGCGGTTCAGCAGGCGGCGATGGCGGATGATGCGGTGCACCGGCTGACGGCAGTGAACGGCATCGGCGGCGTGGTGGCGCAGGCGTTGATCGATTTCTTCGCCGAACCGCACAACCGCGAGACGCTGGCCGATCTGCTGGCCGAGGTGACGCCCGAGCCGCTGCCCGAAATCCGCCAGACCGGGCTTTCCGGCATGACCATCGTGTTCACCGGCGCGCTGGAGAAAGGCACGCGCGAGGAGGCCGAAGCGCAAGCGGAACTGCTGGGCGCGAAGACATCGGGCAGCGTGTCGTCCAAAACCAGCCTGCTGGTCGCCGGGCCGGGGGCGGGGTCAAAGCTCGCCAAGGCGCAGGCGCTGGGCATCAAGGTGGTGGATGAAGATGGCTGGTTGGCGTTGGTGGCCGAGGCAGAAGGCGGGATGTAATTTCGCGCCGATTGTGCTATGCAATTCACGATGTCGTTGAGTCCGCCGTACTGCGGAATGCAGACCGCGACGAACCGGCCCCGGCTCCCGGCAGCAGCGTGTGCGCGCATGCAGGAAAGGAGCGCTGCCATGAACACCCGAACCACCCCGCGTGGCCGACCCGCACCACCGTTTCATGTCGAATTGGTGCCGGTGCCAACAGAAACCCCGCCATTCCATGCACTTCACGGCACGGTGCCGTTGTCCCCCGCGCCGCATTTGCCAAGCCATCTGGAAGAGGGCGTTGCCCCGCAGGCACGTCAACGCTGATTTGAGTCCTGATTGATTGTAATCCATGCGCTCAACGCATGGCTGATACCGGATTTGCTGCACTGCAAAAATTCATGTGACGCTCTTATTACAGTCTCAGCAGCCGGGAATGGGCCCGGCTTTTGAAACAGGAGCGTACCATGAAGGTCATCCAGACCGAACTTGAACCGCAGGTGCGCGCCGTGGCCACTGCCGAAGAGCAGCCCGCCACCCGTGTCCTGCCCAAGCGCCGCCGCCGCGTGATGCTCACGCCGGCCGTGGTCGAAGCCCGCCTGTTCCACGCGCTTTAAGGCGCGCACGAACAGGCACAAGCCTCACAAAACAAACTCACTTCCGGGTGAGGACCAGGCACGGCCATTCGGCCTGCCGATCCAGCGCATACGCCGGCACGAGACCGTGCCGGCGATAGGCGTTGGCAACGGCGCGCTGCTGGTGGCGGAGCAATCCGGCCATCACCAGCACGCCGCCGGGCGCAATCACGCCCGAAAGATCACGCGCCAGTGCGATCAGCGGCGGCGCCAGGATATTGGCCAGCACCAGATCATAAGGCGCGCGCGCCGTGAGCGCCGGGGCGGATAGCCCCGGCGCCACGGTCGTTGCAATGCGCCCAGCGCATAGACCTGCGACAAATTGGTTCAACCGCAGATTGTCGTCGGTCACGTCGATGGCGATCGGATCGATGTCGCTGGCAATCACCTGTGCCGTGCGATTGGCCTTCAGCGCCGCCATCGCCAGCACGCCGGTGCCGGTGCCGATATCGGCGATGTTGCGAAAGCGCCGCGCCTTGCCCAATCGTACCAGTGCCTTCAGGCAGCCGTGGGTGGTGGCGTGCTGGCCGGTGCCGAAAGCCAGGCCAGCCTCAATCCGCAGCGGCCAATCGCCCGGCCGCACCGCATCGGCATGATCGGCGGTGTGCACGATGAAACGCCCGGCGCGCACCGGTTCCAGCCCGCGCTGCGACAGGGTGGTCCAGTCCTGCTCGGCCAGTTCGGCCACGGCCACGTCCCGTGCGCTGCTGAACAGGCCGGTGATCAGCGCCACCGAGGCGTCGTCAGGCTGGTCAGCGAAATAGGCCGTCACCAGCCATTCGTCTGGCTTGGCCGGATCCGGCTCTTCGGCGTTCAGGGTTGGCGGGTCGTCCAGCGGCAAGATGTCGGCCAGATCGGGCAGGTGTTCAGCCTCGGCCCGGTTGCACCAGAAATTGAGCGTCCAGCTCATGCGGCAGTCACGCTGCTGCCGTTCCAGACGTGGCTGCACCCGAGATCGGCGGCGCTGGCCTTTTCGTCCAGCATCGCCACGGTGATCCAGCCTTCGCCGCGCAGCCCCACGCCAACGCTGGCCGGCGTGCCCGGTGGCAGCGCCACGCGCTGCCTGGCCTCGCTGCCCAGGCCCAGTTCCACCAGCCCATCGACATAGAGCGAGAAACCGATGGCCGGTTCCTCGCTGCCATCGCCGCCGGCCACGCGATAGGCGCCGCCGCGCCCCACTTCGGCCATCAGGCCGGCGCCGAACAGCGAAAAGCCCAGCCACGTCTGATATTCAAAGCCATGGCGTTCGGTGGGATCAAGCGTGACGGCCACACCCTGCAAGCCGGCGGCCAGCGCGGCGATGGCGTCCAGCCGGTCCAGCACGGCATCGGGCAGATCAAGCTGCTTCAGGGCGGCCAGAGCGGCATCCACCGGGCCAGCGGCGGCAATCAGCGGCACGAATTCATCGGCGCCCAGCGCCTTCAGCGCGCCGACATCCTTGCCGTCCAGCAGCGCCTGCACCTGTTCCAGCGTGGCTGTGCCCAGCGGCCAACCGGCGGCGGCCAGATCGGCCACCAATGTGGGCATGGTGAGATCAATCGAAAGCCCGGTGACACCGGCGACGCCGAGCGCCTCGATCGCGACGGCGAGTACCTCGGCAGCGGCGGCCGGGCTGTCGCTGCCGATCAGTTCGGCGCCGGCCTGGGTGCGTTCGCGTTCGGGCGAAAGCTGGTCGCCGCGCACACGCAGCACCTGCCCGGCATACATCAGCCGCAGCGGCCGCGCCTGCCCGGCCAGCCTTGTGACGGCGATGCGGCCCACCTGGCCGGTGATGTCTGACCTGATGGCCAGCGTGTGCTGCGACACCGGATCGGTGAAGCGCAGCAATTCCCGCCGGTTGCCGGGCAGGCTGGCTTCATATTCCACCAGCGGCGGCGCCACCCGTTCATAGCCATGGCCGGCGCACACATCGGTGAGGATGCGCACGAGGCTGGCCAGCGCCTGCGCCTGCGGGGGGAGGCGGTCGCGCAGTCCTTCAGGCAGGAGGCCGAATGTCGTCATGCGGGGGCGTTAGCGGCAAGCGGGGAGGGCGGCAAGCGCGAACGCCGCACGCGCATCCCCGCTCACACGCCTCACACGAAGTGCAGGGCGCTCGCCACCTTCACGCCGGGCAGGGCGCGGATGGCGCCGAGCAGCGCATCGGGGATGGCGTTGTCCACGCTCAGCAGCAGCACCGCCTCGCTACCGGCATCACGGCGGCCAAGGTGGAAGGTGCCGATGTTCACCGCCGCCTCGCCCAGCTTGGAGCCCAGCCGGCCGATGAAGCCCGGCTTGTCCTCGTTGACGATGTACAGCATGTCCCCGGCCAGATCGGCTTCCACGGTGATGCCGAAAATCTCGGTCAGGCGCGGCTTGGACATGCCGAACAAGGTGCCGGCCACGGTGCGCGCGCCGCTGGCGGTGGTCACCGTGACGCGCAGCAGCGTGTGATAATCGGTTTCGCGATCGTGGCGCACTTCGGCGATCTCGATCTCGCGTTCGCGGGCGAGATAGGGCGCGTTGACCATGTTCACCGTATCGCTGTGGGTGCGCATCAGGCCGGCCAGCACGGCCGCCGTGATCGGCTTCAGGTTCAGCTGCGCGGCAGCGCCTTCCACCTCCACCCGGACCGACTTGATGCCTTCATTGTCAAGCTGGCCCACCAGGCTGCCCAGCCGTTCGGCCAGCGCCATGTAGGGCTTCAGCCGCGGCGCTTCCTCGGCCGACAGCGACGGCATGTTGAGCGCGTTGGTGACGCCGCCGGTGAGCAGGAAATCCGAAAGCTGCTCGGCCACCTGGATGGCGACATTCACCTGTGCTTCGTCGGTGCTGGCGCCAAGGTGCGGCGTGCAGACGAAGTTGGGCGTCCCGAACAGCGGGCTGGCCTTGGCCGGTTCTTCGGCAAACACGTCCAGCGCGGCGCCGGCGATGTGCCCGCTGTCGAGCAGTTCCTTCAGCGCCGCTTCGTCGATCAGGCCGCCGCGCGCGCAGTTGACGATGCGGATGCCCGGCTTGCACTTCAGCAGGTTTTCCCGGGACAGGATGTTGCGCGTGCTGTCGGTGAGCGGCGTGTGCAGGCTGATGAAATCGGCGCCGGCCAGCAGCTCGTCCAGCGTCACCTTGGTCACGCCCATGTGTTCGGCGCGTTCGGGGGTGAGGAAGGGATCATAGGCGATCACCTTCATCTTCAGGCCCAGCGCGCGATCAGCCACGATGCTGCCGATGTTGCCGGCGCCGATCAGGCCCAGCGTCTTGGCGGTGACTTCCACGCCCATGAAGCGGTTCTTTTCCCACTTGCCGGCCTGGGTGGAGGCATCGGCTTCGGGCAACTGGCGGGCCAGCGCGAACATCAGGGCGATGGCGTGTTCGGCGGTGGTGATCGAATTGCCGAACGGCGTGTTCATCACCACGACACCCAGCGCCGAGGCCGCCGGGATGTCGACATTGTCGACCCCGATGCCGGCGCGGCCCACCACCTTCAGATTGGTGGCGGCGGCCAGCACATCCTTCGTTACCTTGGTGGAGGAACGGATGGCGAGGCCATCATAGGTGCCGATGATCTTGATCAGCTCGTCCTTGGACAGGCCGGTGATCTCGTCCACCTCGATCCCGCGGGCGCGGAAAATCTCGGCGGCCTTGGGGGACATCTGATCGGAAATCAGGACGCGTGGCATGGTTTTGCTCCAGGAATGTGAGGCTGGGCCCGTGTCGGGGCCGTGGAGAGGCTGTGGGACGGCAGCCGTTCAGGCCGCCGTCACCTCGGCATAGGCCCAGTCGAGCCAGTGGGTGAGGGCCACCACGTCGGCGGTGTCCACCGTGGCGCCGCACCAGATATCGCGATAGGCGCCGATATCGTAGGCCGCGTCTTCCTTTTCGAGCAGGGAGACAATTGCCTTCACCTTGTCTTCGGCCAAACCCGGCAGCACCAGGCAGACGCTGGTGTTGGAGCGTGATGCGGCATCCCTGGCCAGATGTTCCACCCATGGCCGGCTCTGCACCCAGGCATCGAGCGCGGCGGCGTTGGCGTTGGCGCGCGCCTTCAGGGCGTCAAGCCCGCCGACGGACTGCGCCCATAACAGCGCGTCGATATAGTCTTCCACGGCCAGCATGGATGGCGTGTTGATCGTTTCACCAACGAAGACGCCCTCCGTCAGCTTGCCCTTGGACACGAGGCGGAAGATCTTGGGCAGCGGCCAGGGCGGCGTGTGGCTTTCCAGGCGCTCGACGGCACGCGGGCCAAGGATCAGCATGCCGTGCGCGCCTTCGCCGCCCAGCACCTTCTGCCAGCTGTAGGTGAGCACATCGACCTTGGCCCAATCCACATCCTGCGCGAACACGGCAGAGGTGGCGTCG
>JALOSK010000139.1 GCA_025458465.1 Sandarakinorhabdus sp.
GCATTGCGTTCGCCCAGCTGCACCGGCAGCGAATTGACGCCCGATTGTGCGTCACCCTTCACCGCCTTGAAATCGTTCAGCACCATGATGCCGTGGGCGCCCAGCGCATACATGCACAGCACCCAGATGATGCGGCTGTCGGGCACGCCGCCGGCCATCACGGCAGCGCCCGTGAACCAGCTGACGCCTTCATAGGCGGCGGCGCACACCAGCGGGCCCATCCAGCCATCGGCCTTGAAGCGCAGCGGCGGGGCGGAATAGGCCCAGGCCATGGCAACACCCACGATGGTGGCGACACCAACCACCGGGCCGATGATGAAGCCGACCGCAAGACTGATGATCGAGCCGGCAATCGCGATATACAGCCCCCAGCGCCCCGGAATGCGGCCCGACGGGATCGGCCGCTGCGGTTCGTTGATGGCGTCCACGTGGCGATCGAACCAGTCGTTGATGGCCTGGCTGTTGCCGCACACCAGCGGGCCGGCCAGCAGCATCCCGGCCACCAGCAGGCCCCAGCGATCGGCCAGCGGCACGCCCGATGAAACGACGCCGCACATGAAGGCCCACATCGGCGGAAACCAGGTGACGGGCTTCAAGAGTTCAAGCACGTCCCGTGGGCGCGGCATGGCGCGGGGAACGGCAGCAACCGGGGGGGGGACATGCTCCATGCGCCACCACTAGTCGGGCCGGCGCGCGCCCGTCAACGCAGCCCCGGGGCGGGAGCAGCCGGCCGCTACCTTCTGTCGCCGTCGCATGACAGCCAGTTCACATGCTCGGTTGACACTTGGGGGGCCGGTGATAGGGTTTTTTACCTACCACCAAAGGGGTCCTGGGGTTTGTCAGACGTGTCGTCCACCGTGATGTCGCCGCCGGAATCGGCGTCTGCCGCCGTGGCATCCGGAGTCCGCCCGCTCTACACGCCGGAGGAACGCGCGCGCCGCGATTCGACGAAGTGGACCCTGGTGCAAGGCATCCTCGCCCCAATCCAGTTCGTGGTGTTCGGCATCAGCCTCTATTTCGTGCTGGACTATATCTACACCGGGCAGAACTATGATCTCGCCATCTGGTCGGTCGTGGTGAAGACGCTCATCCTCTACACGATCATGGTCACGGGCGCGATCTGGGAAAAGGTCGTGTTCGGGCAGTATCTGTTTCACGAAAGCTTCTTCTGGGAAGACGTGTTCTCGATGCTGGTGATCGTGCTGCACACGCTCTATGTCTTCGGGCTGCTCACCGGCATTGCCGATGATGGCGTGCTGTTCGCCACCGCGCTCGCCGCCTATGCCGCCTATGTGGTCAACGCGGCGCAATTCATCTGGAAGCTGCGGATGGCCCGCCTTTCGTCGCAGCCGGCGAAACAGGCCGTGCATGCCGCCGATTCGGACGTGGTGGCCGGCGCGGGCGGCGCAGAACTGGCGCAGGCAGCATGAGCGAAGAGCGCGCCCTGCCTGGCTGTGATGCCCCGCCTGTTGGCGCCGATGGCATCCTGCGCGAACGGGGGCAGCGCGAGGTTTTCTGCGGATTGACGGGTATCATCTGGCTGCACCGCAAGATTCAGGATGCCTTCTTCCTGGTGGTGGGCAGCCGCACCTGTGCCCACCTGCTGCAATCTGCGGCCGGCGTGATGGTGTTTGCGGAGCCGCGGTTCGGCACTGCCATCATCGAGGAAAAGGACCTCGCCGGCCTTGCCGATGCCAACGAGGAGCTTGACCGGGTGGTGACCCGGCTGCTCGCCCGCCGGCCCGACATCCGCATGCTGTTCCTTGTCGGTTCCTGCCCGTCGGAGGTGATCAAGCTTGATCTGTCGCGCGCGGCGCAGCGGCTGAACCAGCGTTTTTCGCCCAATTGCCACGTGCTGAACTACAGCGGCAGCGGGATCGAGACGACCTTCACGCAGGGCGAAGATGCCTGCCTCGCCGCGCTGGTGCCGGAACTGGCCTTCACCGACGAGACGCAGCTGATGATCGTCGGCAGCCTGCCCGACATCGTGGAGGACCAGCTCACCCGTCTGCTGGTGGATCTTGGCATTCCCAAGGTCGTTTCTCTGCCAGCCCGCAAGGCCGGGGGGATGCCGGCGATTGGCCCCAACACGAAATATCTGCTGGCGCAGCCGTTCCTGGCCGAAACCGGCACCGCGCTGGACAAGCGCGGCGCCGTGCATCTGCCGGCGCTGTTCCCCTTCGGTGCGGAAGGCACCACGGCCTGGCTGCACGCCGCAGCCCAGGCGTTTGGTGTGTCGGAAGAGCGGTTCGCGCAGGTGACGGCGGCGCCGCGGGAGCGGGCGCGCAAGGGCCTCGCCCTGTATCGCGACAAGCTCAATGGCAAGCGCATCTTCTTCATGCCGGACAGCCAGCTGGAGGTGCCGCTGGCGCGCTTCCTGGCCGGTGAACTCGGCATGGAGCTGGTGGAGGTGGGCACGCCCTATCTGCACAAGGGCCATCTGATCGACGAGATTGCCGCGCTGCCGGCCGGCACCTTGGTGTCCGAAGGGCAGGATGTGGACAAGCAGCTGGATCGCGTGCGCGCCGCGCGGCCGGATTTGACCGTGTGCGGTCTGGGGCTGGCCAACCCGCTGGAAAAGGAAGGCCTGTCCACCAAGTGGGCGATCGAACTCGTGTTCTCGCCGATCCATGGTTACGATCAGGCCGGCGATCTGGCCGAACTGTTCGCGCGTCCGCTCCACCGTCGTGATCTGCTGAGGGTCTAGGCCATGCAGCTGACCGTCTGGACCTATGAAGGCCCGCCCCACGTCGGGGCGATGCGCGTCGCCACTGGCATGAAGCAGCTGCATTATGTGCTGCATGCGCCGCAGGGTGACACCTATGCCGATCTGCTGTTCACCATGATCGAACGGCGGGATCATCGCCCGCCTGTCACCTACACCACCTTCCAGGCCCGCGATCTGGGCAAGGACACGGCCGAGCTGTTCCAGAAGTCGGCGCGCGACGCCTATGAGCGGTTCAAGCCGCAGGCGATCATCGTGGGTGCCAGCTGCACCGCCGAACTGATCCAGGATGATCCGGCCGGCCTTGCCGAAACCATGGGCCTGCCGTGCCCGGTGATCCCGCTGGAGCTGCCCAGTTACAGCCGCAAGGAAAACTGGGGCGCGTCCGAAACCTTCTACCAGATCGTGCGCAGCCTGGCCGACAAGGAGCGGCGGCCGCCGCCGGCGGTTGGCCCCGATGGCCCGCGCCGGCCGCTGGCCAACATCCTTGGCCCCACCGCGCTGGGCTTCCGGCACCGCGATGACGTGAACGAGATCAGCCAGCTGCTGGAAACGCTGGGCATTGCCGTGAATGTCGTGGCGCCGCTGAATGCCACCCCGGCCGATCTGGTGCGGCTGGGCGAGGCGGATTTCAACGTCTGCCTCTATCCGGAAATCGCCGCGCAGGCGTGTTCGTGGCTGGAGCGCACGTTCCGCCAGAAAACGGTGAAGACCGTGCCGATCGGCGTGAACGCCACGCGCGAGTTCGTGGCCGAGGTGTGCGCCGTGGCCGGCATCGCGCCGCCGGCTGATCTCGATTGCGGCCGCATGGGCTGGTGGTCGCGCTCCATCGACTCCACCTATCTCACCGGCAAGCGCGTCTTCATTTTCGGCGATGGCACCCATGCCGTTGCCGCCGCCCGCGTGGCGAGTGAGGAACTGGGCTTCAAGGTGGTTGGCCTTGGCTGTTACAACCGCGAATTCGCCCGCGAAGTGCGTGCCGCTGCCGAGAAATACGGCGTCGAGCCGCTGATCAGCGATGATTATCTCGCGGTGGAGGAAGCCATCGAGGCCGCCGCGCCGGAACTGGTGCTGGGCACCCAGATGGAACGCCACATCGCCAAGCGCCTGCGGCTGCCGTGCGCGGTGATTTCGGCGCCGGTGCATGTGCAGGATTTTCCGGCCCGCCACAGCCCGCAGATGGGCTTTGAAGGCGCCAACGTGCTGTTTGATACCTGGGTCCACCCGCTGGTGATGGGCCTGGAGGAACATCTGCTCACCATGTTCCGCGAGGATTTCGAGTTTTCCGATGCCGCCGGCCCCAGCCATCTGGGCCATGCCTCTGCAGCGCACGCGCCGGCCGCCCCGCCCGCTGCTGCACCGGAGCCGGCTGCAACCTCCGGCGTCGCCGTGGCCGAAGCGCCCCCTGCGACAATCGAGCGCGCCGCCGAACCGGGCGGCTGGACCGCCGAAGCCCTTGCGGAACTGGGCAAAATCCCGTTCTTCGTGCGGGGCAAAGCCCGCCGCAACACGGAACGTTATGCTGCCGAGCATGGCGTGACCACCATCACCCGCGAGACCTTGTACGAGGCCAAAGCCCATTATGCGCGCTGATACCCCGCCATCCCGTCAGGACCGGCCGGACCATTGCCATGTCGTGATCGTCACGCTCGACAATCACCTGTCGGGCGCCATCGACCGGGCGCGCGTGCGCTTCCAGAAGATGGGCATGCCGGTTTCGATCGGCTTCCACGCCGCCGCCGATTGGGACAAGCCCGGCAAGCTGGAAGCGACGCGGGCTGACATTGCGCGCGCCGATATCGTTGTCGTCACCATGCTGTTCCTCGATGAACAGATCCGCATGATCAAGGACGCGCTGGTCGCGCGCCGTGAGGAATGCGACGCGATGGTGTGCCTGATGAGCCAGTCCGATGTCGTGAAGATGACGCGGATGGGCGATTATCGCATGGACGTGCCGCCCAAGGGGCCGCTCGGCTGGCTGAAGAAGCTGCGCGGTTCGTCGAAGGATGGCGCCGCCAACAGCGGCGCGGCCCAGCTGGCGGTGCTGCGCCGCCTGCCCAAGCTGCTGAAGTTCGTGCCCGGCACCGCGCAGGATGTGCGCGCCTATTTCCTCACCCTGCAATATTGGCTGGCGGGCAGCGACGACAACGCCTTCCAGATGATATCGGCGCTGGTCGATCGCTATGCCGATGGGCCGCGCAAGGCCCTGCGCGGCAAGGCCAAGGTGGAAGCACCGCAGGAATATCCGGAAGTTGGCGTCTATCACCCCGATCTGCCGCAACGCATGTCGGAAAAGCTTTCCGATCTGCCGTGGAAGCGGGATGCCGTGGGCACGGTGGGCGTGCTGATGCTGCGCTCCTATGTGCTGGGCAAGGACAGCAACCATTATGATGGCGTGATCCGCGCGCTCGAAGCCCGCGGCCTCAACGTCATCCCGGCGTTCGCTGGCGGGCTGGACCAGCGTCCGGCGATCGAGACGCTGATGATGAAGGACGGCAAGGCGACCGTCGATGCCGTCATCAACCTCACTGGTTTCAGCCTGGTGGGCGGCCCGGCCTATTCCGATGCCAAGGCGGCCGAGGAAATCCTGACGAAGCTGGATCGGCCCTATATCTCCGCCCATCCGGTGGAATTCCAGACGCTGCAGCAGTGGGGCGCCAACCGGCAGGGCCTGCTGCCGCTGGAAGCGACCATCATGATCGCCATTCCGGAACTGGATGGTGGCACGCAGCCGATGGTGTTCGGCGGACGCAGCGATGCCGGTGGCGAAGCCTGCACCGGCTGTTCGCGCCAGTGCAGCTGGCCGGCGTCCGATGGTGTGCGCGCCATGCAGTCCTGCCCGGAACGGGCCGAGGCTCTGGCTGACAAGATGCTGAAGCTGGTGCAGTTGCGCCGCGCCGAGAACAAGGATCGCAAGCTTGCGGTCGTGCTGTTCAACTTCCCGCCCAACGGCGGCGCGGCCGGCACGGCGCAGTTCCTGTCCGTCTTTGAATCGCTGCAC
>JALOSK010000373.1 GCA_025458465.1 Sandarakinorhabdus sp.
GACGCCGCGCAGCGCCCACCCCACCGCCACGCCCAGCCAGATGTTCAAGGCCGCCGATGGCTGGATGTTCGTGATGTGCCAGCTGCCGAAATTCTGGACCATCATGGTCGAGAAGATCGGCCACCCGGAATTGAGCGCGGACCCGCGCTTTGCCAGCAACAAGGATCGGCTTGCCAACCGCGAAGCCCTCACCGCCGCGCTCGATGGCGTCTTCCAGACCCAGCCGATGGCGCACTGGCAGGCGCTGCTCGCCGGCCATGTGCCGGTGGCGCCGGTCTATGGCCTTGATCAGGCGCTGGACAATCCCTGGCTGGCCCGCACCGGCATGCGCAGCGCCGTCGATCATCCCGACCGGCCCAACATGCAGGTGCTGGCCAATCCCATTCGCATCGATGGCCAGCGCCTGCCCAACCGGCCGGCGCCGCTGCTGGGTGCCGATACCGACGCCATCCTGGCGGAGATCGGGTTGAACGCCGACGAAGTGGCCGATCTGAAGCGCGCCGGGATTGTGTGATGGGCAAGTTGTCGGGCATCCGGGTCGTTGACCTCACCCAGTTCCTGCCTGGCCCGATGCTGAGCCTGATGATGGCCGACCAGGGCGCCGAGGTCATCAAGGTGGAGCCCGCCGCCGGCGATCCGGCCCGCACCCAGGCGCCATTCGAAAATGGCCAGAGCGTGTGGTTCGCCAACTTGAACCGCGGCAAGACCAGCCTGGTGCTCGATCTGAAGAGCGAGGCGGGCAAGGAAACGCTGCGCGACCTGATCCGCAGCAGCGACGTGTTCCTGGAAGGCTTTCGCCCCGGCGTGATGGCGCGATTGGGCTTTGGCTGGGAAGACGCCCGCGCGCTCAACCCCCGGCTCGTCTATTGCTCCATCTCGGCCTTCGGCCAGTCCGGCAGCCTTTCGCAGCACCCGGCGCACGACATGGCGGTGCAGGCGCTGGCCGGCTTCATCAGCGTCAATGATGCCGGCGATGGGTCCCCGCCGGTGGTGCCGGGCGTGCCGGCAGCCGACGTGGCGGCGGGGCTGACCGGGCTGTCAGCCGTGCTGATGGCGCTGATCGGCCGCGAACGGACGGGGCAGGGCGATTATCTGGACATCGCCATGTTCGACAGCCTGCTGCCCTGGTGCGCGCATATTGCCGGCAGCGCGCTGGCCGGCGGGCCGGCGCCGGTTTCATCGGCGCAGCGATCGTTGGGCGGGGCTGGCTTCTACAATGTCTATGAATGTGCTGATGGCCGCCACATCGTGCTGGGCGGGCGCGAGATCAAGTTTGCCACCGCGCTGCTCACTGCCCTCGGCCGGCCCGACCTGATCGCGCTGGCCGAAGCCGATGCCGGGCCGGCGCAGGCGCCATTGATCGCCTTCCTGCGCGAGACGTTCCTGACCCGCAGCCGCCGCCGAGCGCGGCCTGATCGTGGAGGCCGATGGCCGCCGTCACATTGCGCCGGCCATCCGCTTTGCCGGCGAGGATTGGAAGCCGGGACCGGTGCCGGAGCTGGGGCGGTGAGCTTATTCTACGTCGATATGCATCGAATAGGCGAAGCGGTCGCCGGGGTGATGGCTGACCGAGATTTCGAACACCCGGCCCTTGGCGTCGCGATAGCAGCGGATGATGCGCAGCACGGCGGCGCCGCGCTTGATGCCCAGTTGGCGGGCGATATCGGCGCTGGCGATCACCGCCTGGATATCCTGGGTGACCTGGCCCACCGAGACGCCCGACAGCGCCTCGATCTGGCTGAACAATGTGCCGGCGGCGAGATCGAGCCGGGCCGGGGCATCGCCCAGCATCTCGTGGAAATAGGCGGTGGTGGCGGCAATCGGCTGATCGCCATCGGCGGTGGTGCGCACGCCGTGCACCAGCGTCCAGGTACCGGTGGTGGGCAGGCCGATGCTGGTGGCGAGCCAGGCCGGGATCTGTCCGGTTCCCGCCGGTTGATAGGTTACGCGTGTGTCGCGTGCATATTGCAGGATTTCCCCAACGTTGGACAGCGGCTGATGCAGTGCGCCGCCACGCGCGCCGGCCGGTTGCACCACCGTGCCCGATCCGCGCCGGCGGGCGATCAACCCTTCATTTTGCAGCCGGCGCAGCGCCTCGCGCACGGTAAAGCGGGAGACGCCATGCGTGCTGCAAAG
Source organism: Sandarakinorhabdus sp. (assembly GCA_025458465.1). Classification (GTDB taxonomy): domain Bacteria; phylum Pseudomonadota; class Alphaproteobacteria; order Sphingomonadales; family Sphingomonadaceae; genus Sandarakinorhabdus. The sequence goes on from JALOSK010000373.1 coordinate 2,137, forward strand.
TTCAGATTCCGTGGGAAAGGGTGTTTCGCTGCCATAACGGCCGGCCATGATGTCGGCCCGCAATTCGGCGGCCAGCTGGAGATAGCGCGGCGCGGTTTGGCCACGAGACAGGCTCACCAGGTCGTTCAACTGCGGCACTCACCCTCTTGTCCGGTATCAGCATGACCTTGCTGGCCCGACTTGTCCGGACATTAGCGCGCCCCGTCCCGGAAAGCGAGGGGCAGCGCGCCCGGCTGCACCTGCTCGATTGGCTGGCCTGCGTGGCCGGCGCAAGACAAAGCGCCGTGGCTGCGGCGGCGCGCCGCGCCGGGCCGGACGTGCTGGAGCGGGTGGCCTATCTCGGCAATGTGCTGGAGATGGACGATGTC
>JALOSK010000140.1 GCA_025458465.1 Sandarakinorhabdus sp.
GCCCCGATCAGGCGATTGCGCGCCTGCAGCGTGGCTTCAAAGGCGAGTGAGGCTTTCTGGCGGGCGATCATCACGCTGGCGAGATCGTGCGTCTGCCCGGTTTCATAGGCGGTGGTGGCGGCGCTGGCCTGATCCTGAATGGCGCTCACCTGCTTGAGGGCATTGTCGAGGGCGGCGCCAAAGCGCGGTTGCTCGCCCGCGCCGCCTGCCGGCAAGGCGGGTGTCTGCAGCGCCTGATGGCGATCCAGGATCTGCTGGCGCAGCTTCAGGATGGAACCGGTATCGATCGGCGGCAGCATCACTGCACCATGGTGGCAGCATCGGCGGCGGCATCAGGCCGGCGGCTGGCCAGCTTGTAACGCAGCGTGCGTTCCGAAATGCCCAGCCGGCGGGCGGCGGCGCGGCGGTTGGGGCTTTCGGCCAGCGCGCGGGCGATCACGTCCTGCTCGGCGGCGCGCACCAGGCCCGGCAGCGGCAGGCCGGCGGCAGGCTGGGCAGTCGCCATCATCGGCAGCCGGTCCATCATCAGATGCCCGGCGCGGATATCCGGCCCGTCACACAGCACCAGCGCGCGATCCAGCACATTGCCCAGCTCGCGCACATTGCCCGGCCACGCGTGGCCCAGCAGCGCGGCGCGCGCGCACGGCGCCAGCCACGGCACCAGCCCGCCGGCTTCGGCGCGGCGCAACAGCCAGTGGGCGGCGATGGCCAGGATATCGCCGGGCCGGCTGGCCAGCGGCAGGGTGCGCAGCGGGAACACCGCGATGCGCCAGTAAAGATCGGCGCGGAAGCGGCCGGCCTCCACATCGGCGGCCAGATCGCGGTTGCCGGCGGCGATCAGGCGCACGTTCACCGGCACCGGGCGCGTGGCCCCCACCGCCAGCACCTCGCGTTCCTGCAGCACGCGCAGCAGCTTGGCCTGCGCCGGCAGCGGCAGTTCGGCCACTTCATCAAGGAACAGCGAACCGCCATCGGCACTGCGGATGAGGCCCGGCGACGCCGCGTGCGCCCCCGTGAAGGCGCCGCGCTCGTGCCCGAACAGGGTGGCTTCCACCATCTGTTCGGCGAGCGCGGCGCAGTTCACCGCGACAAGGGGGGCGGAGCGTCGCGGTGAAGACTGGTGAACAAGCCGGGCCAGGCCTTCCTTGCCGGTGCCGGTGGGCCCTTCGATCAACACGCTGGCCGGGCTGGCGCCCACGCGGCGCGCGAGCGCCAGCAGATCGCGGCTGGCCGGATCGGCAGCGGCCGGCAGATCGGGCCGGGCAAAGGCCGCCACCAGCGCCAGCGCCCAGGCGTCATCGCCGGGCGCCACTTCAAGGTGCAGGTGATGGCCGTCCAGCCGGGCGCTGCCCCGCGCCGCCTGCGACAGGTGCAGGCTGCGGGCGGATGCGGAGGCGGATTCAAGCTTGCCGCCCGCCGGCCGTTCATTGCCGGAGACAATCCGCAACGGGCCCAGATCAAGATCGGCCAACCCCGGCAACCAGGCCGGCACATGCGAGGCATGGGCCAATGGCGGGCTGGCCGGCGGCACCGGAGGCATGTTGGGCAGGGCGGGAACGGGCGTGCTCATGCCCTTCCCGTCAGCAAGCGGCGTGCCAGTTGGCCAAGCTTAACGGGTTCGACCGCCGGTCAGGGTTAACAATTTCCTGCGCGTCAAGAAACCGACGCAGGCGCCGTCAAACCATTGGCGCGAACCGTCAGGAAACTGACAGTGTCAGGAAATTGACAGGCGGCCGTATCAGGCCGGCAGCAGTGCCGGTTCGGCCGCAATCGTTGCGGCCATGGTCGCGCCGGCCACCAGCCGATCGCCGATATAGGCCACCGCCGCCTGCCCCGGTGCCACGCCAAATTGCGGTTCATCGAACCACAATGTCTCGCCGTCCAGCCGGGCGGCAGCCAGCGGTGCCATCGAACGCACCTTCACCATCAACGGACCATCGACCGGGCCCAGGATGTTCAGCCCTTCCAGCCGCACACCCGCCACCGCCAGCGCCCGGCGCGGGCCGGCAATCACGCGGTTGCTGCCGGCATCGATGCCGATCACGTACAGCGGCTCGGCGTGGCCGCCCAGATCAAGCCCGCGGCGCTGCCCCACGGTGAAGCGGTGGATGCCGTTGTGGCGGCCCAGCACGCTGCCGGCGGCATCAACAATGTCCCCCGGCGTTGCCAGTTCGGGGCGGATGCGTTCCACCACGGCAGCATAATCACCGCCGGGCACGAAGCAGATATCCTGGCTGTCGGGCTTGGCCGCCACCACCAGATCAAAGGCCTCGGCCAGCGCGCGGGTTTCCGCCTTGGCCAGACCGCCCAGCGGGAAGCGCAGATAATCCAGCTGCTGCGCCGTGGTGGTCCACAGGAAATAGCTCTGGTCTTTCCCCGGATCGGCGCCGCGATGCAGTTCCGGCCCATCGGCGCGCTGCACATAATGGCCGGTCAACAGCGCTTCGGCGCCCAGTTCGCGGGCCAGCGCGATCAGATCGGTGAACTTCACCGTGCGGTTGCATTCCACGCACGGCACCGGCGTGCGCCCCTTGGCATAGGCATCGACGAAATTGTCGATCACCGCCTCGCGAAAGCGGCTTTCCATGTCCACCACATAATGCGGGATGCCCAACCGTTCCGCCACGCTGCGCGCATCGCGGATATCGGCCCCGGCGCAGCAGGCGCCCGGCCGGCGCGCGGCGGCACCCTGATCATAAAGCTGCAGCGTGATCCCCACCGCATCGCAGCCGGCGGCATGGGCAAGCGCGGCCACCACCGATGAATCCACCCCGCCCGACATGGCAACCGCCACGCGCCGGCCCTTGAAGGGCGCCAGCACGGCAGCGGCCGCAGCGGGAATGGCAGGCAGGGTCATCGTCACGCGCCGGGCAATGGGGATGGCGGGGCGCAACGTCAAGAGCAGCGCCGTCGCGGGCGGGCGGTTAAGCCCCCCGCCCTGCCGCCGTGACTCCATCGGCAAGATCACTGCCTGGAGGCCGCCCCCAATGTCGTTCATGTCCCCGCCGCCCAAGGGCTTGCAGCGCGATGATGGCCTGCCGCCTGATGATACGGTGCGCTGGGTGCCCAGCCGCAAGGCCGCCGTGCTGAAGGCCATTCAGGATGGCCGCATCAGCCTTGAGGATGCCTGCACGCGCTGGCGGCTTTCGATCGAGGAATTGCGGCTGTGGCAGCGCGCCATGGACCGCGTCGGCACCCCGGCCCTGCGAGTCACACGGGTGCAGGCCTACCGTCCGCTGCTGGAGCAAACTCCATCCAGATCGGAAGAAAAGTGATATTTCGTAAGGCTTTGTGAGAATTTCCTCAAAGGGTATTTACGAAAGCCGTCAATAGTGATTAAACATGAGCAGGGTTAATGCCGGGAGCGTATCTTCCCGAGGGGGTCAGCGATTGGCCCGGTGGGGGTCAAACCAGGTTTCGGAGACACGTGCATGCGCGTTCTTTTGATTGAAGACGATCGGGCAATGGCCCGCAGTGTCGAGCGGATGCTCGACGAGGTGAGCATCGAGCACGAGACCGCCGGCACCGGCGAACTCGCGCTGGAATATGCGCGCACCTATGAATTCGACGTGATCATGCTGGATCTCACGCTGCCCGACATGAGCGGCCACGACATCCTGAAGCAGCTGCGCCAGCTGCGCATCAACACGCCGGTGCTGATCCTGTCGGGCGATGCCGAAACCACCACCAAGGTGCTCGGCTTCGGCGCCGGCGCCGATGATTATGTCACCAAGCCGTTCGATCGCGAGGAACTGATGGCCCGCCTGCACGCGCTGGTGCGGCGCAGCCAGGGCCACGGGCAGTCGGTGATCGTCACCGGCCCGGTGGCCGTTGATCTCGCCGCCCGCAGCGTGATGGTGGACGGCAAGCGCGTCGCGCTGACCGGCAAGGAATATGCGATCCTGGAAATGCTGTCGCTCAGGAAGGGCATGACGCTGACCAAGGAAATGTTCCTCACCCATCTTTATGGTGGCCGCGACGAACCGGAACTGAAGATCATCGACGTGTTCGTCTGCAAGCTGCGCAAGAAACTCCACCAGGCCGGCGCGCCCTCCTCGGGCTGCATCGAAACCGTGTGGGGCCGCGGCTATGCCCTGCGCGATCCGGAACCCAGCGAGTTCCCGGCCGTCGCCTGACGCGCTGCGGATTTGAGATGACGAAGGGCCGCCGGGCAACCGGCGGCCCTTTTTGTTTGGGCGGGCGTTTCTGGTGGCAGAAGAACGCGGCCTCCGGCGGGCAGGGACTTGTACCCGCACCCGGTATCGCTCGTCAAAGGGCAGCACGTACCCGCTGACGCTCCGCGTGGGGAAGACGAAGAGCCACTGCAATCAGAAGGTCGCCCAGCAGGCGATCACCGTTCTCTGCGTTGGCGGCATATTCGGCTACAGCGCTGTCATGCACTGAGATCGGGATATTGATGCGCATGGCAGAGCTGGGCGCCTTGCCATATTCAGCAAGAAAGTCGTGCAGCTGCTCGCGCAGCGGCTCATAAGCGATATGCTCCGGCCCAATCTCCACAAACCACTTGGCAAGACGACTTTCTGTCTGACGACCATCCAATTCCGAACTGGCGATATAGTCCTCAGCTGTGAGATTGCGGTACCCGATGAACTTCGATGGGCCAAAGCTGTAACTGCCATCGCTCTCGAAGCCGGTGTACCACGCACGAAAATAGGAAAGGTATGACTGCAGGTCAGGGCTGCGCTCCAATTCATCACCGAAGCGCTGAATGTTGTCGAGCACCTGCGCTTCGTTGGACACAAGAGTCTGTTTAGCCATAGTTTTTACCTTATACAACTTGCTCACGAACACCGAGAACAACGTGTATATGATGAACTCCAGACGCAGAGTCAAACTTATTCCCGCACAAAACGGATAAGTTGAAAAAAGCGCTGCCTCCAGACTACCGCGCTGATGGTCCGCAACGTTCGGAAATGCCCTTGTGGGTCAAGACATTGCAAAACGGGTGCAGGGACGAGTCCCTGCCCGCCGGAGGCCCTTCTTCCTTCTGCAAACAGAAACGGGCGCCAGCCAGTCAACGCCCGCCGCGCGGCTGCACCAAACTCCGCACCACGCCGCGCAGGAACTGGACTTCAGCGCCGGTGAAGGCCGGGCGGGTGAGGATGTTCTTCAGCATCCGGCGCGCGCTGTCGGCCAGGCCGGGGGCGGGGTTGAAGAAGCCATGTTCGGCAAGGCGGGTTTCCAGGGCCGTGATCAGCCCGGCGAGTTCGGCCTGGGCGGCCGGGCCTTCGTGGTTGACGATCCAGGTGGCTGGCGGCGCTTCATGCCCGATCACCCAGGCATAGCCCATCACGGCGACGGCCTGCGCGAGGTTGAGGCTGCCGAACTCCGGGTTGCTGGGGATGGTGCACAGCGCGTGGCAGTGCAGCAGATCCTCCCGAATGAGCCCGGTGCGTTCGGGGCCGAAGACGAGCGCGGAGGTGGTGGGCAGCGCCTGCATTTCCGCCACCGCGCCGGCGGGCGAGGCGATGCGGCGGATCATGTCCCGCGTGGTCATGGCGGTGCCGATGGTCAGGGTGCAATCGGCGATGGCATCAGCGAGGCTGCCGAACACGCGCGCCTGTTCGATCACAATGTCCGCACCCGCTGCCGATGGCCCGGCTTCCGGGTTGGGCCAGCCGTCGCGCGGCTCCACCAGCCGCAGATCGGTGAGGCCGAAGTTGCGCATGGCGCCCAGCCGCAGATCGGTGAGGCCGAAGTTGCGCATGGCGCGCGCCACCGCGCCGATGTTCATGCCCAGTTGCGGGCGCACCAGCACGATGGCCGGCGGATTCGCAGGCATCACGGGTGGCGGCGGCGATTCGATCATTCGGCCTTGGGCTTGTTGCCGTTCACCACGTCGGTCAGCCCGCCCACGAACGTCTCGAAGTCCTTCGCTTCACGGAAGTCCCTGTAAACGCTGGCAAAGCGGATATAGGCGACCGGATCGAGCGCCTGCAGTGCTTCCATCACCATTTCGCCCACCACATCGGCATCAATCTCGCTTTCGCCCAGCGATTCCAGCCGGCGCACGACGCCGTTGACCAGCCGTTCGATGCGCTCGGGTTCCACCGGGCGCTTGCGGCAGGCGATCTCGATGGAGCGGGCGAGCTTGTCCCGCTCGAACAATTCTGACGATCACCAGTTCGCGCAGCTGCACGCGTTCAAAGGTGGTGAACCGGCCGCCGCACGCCGGACACTGGCGGCGGCGCCGGATTGAGGAGCCGTCCTCGGTGGGACGGCTGTCCTTCACCTGGGTGTCGTCATTGCCGCAGAATGGGCAGCGCATCAGTCGTTCTTCGTGATTTCACGATACGTACCGACGACAGCCCCAACAGCAGCCCCAGCGACGGGTCCGACAAGAGGAACGGGCACGGCGACCGCAGCGCCGACAGCGGCATGCGCAAGTACGGACTTCGCTTCCCTCGTCTTGAGGATTTCCGTAACAACGCGGCGCGCTTCGTCCAAAACGTCGGCCGCATCCTGCGCCAGCGGGTTTTCTCGGATTTCACTGAAGGCCTTGGTGATGCGGTCCTGCAAGCTGGACTCATCACCGAAGTCTGCTTTGGGTGGAGCCGCGTTGGTATAGATCGGGAAACGTGCGCACAGGGCGCGCACGCGGGCGTTCACTGCCTGCTCCACCGCCGCGTTGGCTTCAGGGCCATTGGCGGCCAGCCCGTCCAGCACATCGGCGATCATGTCGCCGATCTGCTGGAATTCGGCGATGCCGAAACCACGCGTGGTGCCGGCCGGCGTGCCGACGCGGATGCCGCTGGTCTTGGTGGGCGGCAGCGGATCGAAGGGCACGCCGTTCTTGTTGCAGGTGATGCCAGCACGC